>JABGOW010000145.1 GCA_018645275.1 Verrucomicrobiota bacterium | reverse complement strand
CCAAGCCCCGAACGGACTCCTCAACTGCAAGCACAATTGCTTGTTCCACCTCTTCGGGACTCGCTCCGGGATACGGAACCGAAATCGTCACATAATCTAACTCCGCATTGGGGAGAAACTCCTGCTTCACATTGAATGCCTGCAGGATGCCACCAAGCACAAGAATGAGCATGATGATGTTGGCGGCAACGGAGTTGCGGGCCATCCAGGAGATGGGGCCGCGCCGCTCTCTACCAGGTAGAACGATATCGTTACGCATGGCGCTTGGGTCCCTTTCCACGCGTCTCTTTTTCGGTACCCTTCGGCGTTGGCTCGGGAGGCGTATCGCCGGCAATGCGTAGCTTCATTCCGTTGATGGGAGTCGACAGGTTCGTCAGGATCAACCGTTCGCCATCTTGAAGCCCACTGGAAATGATGACATTCTCCGCATCTCGCCAGGCGACCTCGACCGCCCGAATCTCCAGCGCGGATTCTGGCGTGGCCACCCAAACGAATTGATCATCGCGAAGGGCTGCACGGGGAATGAGATAGGCACTCGCGATTGAGGTGCCCTCAATTTCGACATTCACATACTCATTAAGCAGCATGGGATGATCTCCCGACAGAGGATCCTCAACAGCGATTAGCACACGGGCCATGCGCCCCATCTCTTCAAGCGAGCTTTCAAGTCGGATAACATGCCCCTGGCGCGCCGCACCCGTGCCACGCCTGATGGTGACAGCCGACCCGCTTTCCGAATCGCAGCGAATCCACTTGAGCCGATCGACGGGGATCGAGGCTCGTACGTAGAAACTATCTGAGTTCGCCAGCAGCGCGATCGAGTCCTGCAGGGAAACCTGGGCACCCAAGTCGGCGCGGCGCTCGACAACAACCGCATTGAACGGCGCCCGGACTTCCGTTCTTGCCAAGTCCAGGGATGCCTTCTCGAGCTCAGCCTTGGCGGCTGCCAGTCTTGCAGTACGGTAGTTGAGATGCGGAACGCGCAATGCAAGTTCGCGATCCGAATCGCTAGCCTCGGAATCGGAGTCCATGAGCTCCCACTCGCGCGCGGCTATATCACGCTGCCCCTGCTCGAGCTTCAGCTGATACTCAGCCTCCGCCAGGGCAGCCTTCTTCTGCTCAAGTGCGAGCCGGTAGTCAACAGGGTCGATCTTGAGAATCACGCCGTCCGCCTCAAATCTGCCCCCGTCTATGAATTCAGGGGATGCTTCAATGATTTCTCCTGCAACACGCGACCGCAGTGTAATCTGAGAAGCGGGAGCAACGACCCCTGTAGCACGCAGTCTGACCGCCTGCGAGCCAGCTTTCAGCTCAACCACTTCCGCCGCATAAGCCGTGCGCTGCGGCCGTTTCTTCTCCGGCTTCTGTGTGGTCTTGACAATGACGGCGCCCACGCCAATCGCCAGGGCGATCAGCGCGATAGGAACAAATATGCGTATAGATGTCTTTGTTAGACTCATGCTTTCTCCTTGCTTTCAGTAGAGGGGGGATTCAGTGCTTCAGGCCAACTACCACCCAGGGCCCTATAGAGGGTGATGCGGTACCGTAAGAGGTTGAACTGCGCCTCAACCCGATCCCGCTCAAGGCTCTGCAGACTCACCAGCTCAACCAGCACGGGCAGATACTCAGATAGCCCACTGCGATAGCGATTCATGGCCTCGGCGTAGGAGCTACGACTCAGTTCCAGATTGCGGTCGAGCGCTGCGATGTACGCTCGCTGCTTCTGCTCGGAAACCAGCGCGTCTTCCACTTCTTTGATCGCATTGATAACCGTCTCGCGATATGCGGCCAAACGTTCTTCCACGACGGCGCGGGTACGGGCGACCTCGGCCTTGCGGCGGCCGGCGTCAAAGATGGGCCCCGTCACGCCCGCTGCGAGATTGGCAAACCAGTTGTCAAACAGATCCGAGAATTTGCTGCTACCGAAATTTGCTGACGCCGTCAACCGAATCGCCGGCAATCGGTCTACCCGGGCCACGCTCACCAGCCAGTCTGCGGCGGCAAGATTCAAACCTGCCCGTCGCACGTCCGGCCGGTTCGCCAGCACATCCGCGGGGAGCCCAACAGCAGGCAATTCGCCGACCTCGGGGAGCGCCGCACTTTGGGTCTCCACACCGCCAAACTGCAAGCGCCCGAGAAGTGCTGCCAGTTCGTTGCACAGCAGCGCATCACGCAACTCCAGTTGCGGTATTCGCGATTCGGTGGCGGCGACGGCCTGACGCTGCTGGTAGACATCAAGTGCTGTCGCGCGTGATTTGCGAAAGCGAAGTTCAACCAACTCAAGTGACTTTCGGTTCGCGGCAAGCTGCTCCTGAACCAAGTTCGTTTGTAGCCGCTGGGAAACGATGGACGCCCACTTCTGGGCCGTTCCGGAGGCAAGCGTCATGGCCGCAGTGTGGAGCTGCTCCTGCGAAGCGCTTCTGTCGAGGGCGGCAGCTTCCGCTTGTGACTTGATGCGCCCCCAAAGGTCCACCTCGTAGCTGGAGGCAAGCCCCAACGCGTACGACTGCTCCGTCGTCTTCGCAACGCTATCACGGGATACACTGGCGGAGCCCTCATAGCCCAACGTCGGGAAACGACCTGCTCCCTGCTGCGCGGCGATCGCTTCCGCCTGGGCAAGGCGCGACCACGCCTGCTGAAGCGAGGGGCTGTTCGTCAGCGCCTCTTCGACAAACGCGTTCAGCTCGTCCGACTCGAAACACTCCCACCACCGGTTCTCGATGTCCGGAGCGCCATCCGAGTAGAGCGAAAACTGCGCGGGTAGCTGCTTCGGCAGCTTGGCCCGATCCTTGGGTGCAAACGTGGTGCATGACATAAAGAGCGCCAGCGCCGGCAAGAAACACCATCTCATGTATCGTGTCATGCTAGTTCCTGTTCTCTGTCTGCTTTTGAATCTGCTTCAGCCCGCCCAACGAGAAGCTGGCGATGTGGCGTGCCATCCGATCAATTTCCTCAGGGAGAACGTTCTTGATTCCCATAACGCGCTCACGCAACGGACGACTGAAGTTATAGAAGGCGCACTGCCCGATGATACTGAGCTTACAGAGCCGCAGAAGGTGGTCATCGCACCTATCGCCGAACTGTTTCTTGATGACATCTTCAACCTGTCGACTCTGTGGCAGCAGGGCCTCGGACGCAATCTTGTCGAGCGCAAGCGTCGGAGCCGCCATCTCCTGGTTCAGCAGCCGAGGAAATAGCCCCGCCTCGCCCTCACTGAAAATGCGACTGAGAACTGCTCGAGCATATCCGAAGAGACAGGTCTCAACATCGGAATCCTCCTCCACTCCCCCATCAATCGGGTAGGTCGAAACCGTGATGGCGAAAGCATGCCGCCACACTTCGTCGTAGAGCCTTTCCTTGTCCCCAAAGTAGTAGTTTACCGAGGCAATATTCGCTTCAGCAGCATCGCAGATGTCTGCGACCGTCGTGTCCCGAAACCCCTTCTCGGCGAATAGCTCGCAGGCCGCCTGAAGTAACCTCGCTTTTGTTTTTCCTTTTTCCGCCAAACTTAAACTCCTATTTCAAATGCGCGTTTGATTCTGAACTGCAAATGGTGGCATGTCAAGCAGTGGGTTTGAGAATCTCCCCCAAGTCTTGCAGAAAAGTGGGGGTCGGAGATCCTTCGGCTCCGCTCAGGATGACAGGAGACTTGAGGAAACCGTCATCCTGAGCTTGCCGAAGGATCTCTACCACACACGAAATCGTCATCCTGAGCTTGCCGAAGGATCTCTACCGCACAGGAAACGGTCATCCCGACCGACGCCGAGGGCTCTCTGCCACACATGGAAACAAGCACGTTACCGTGGTGCCATCGGTGCCTGTGTCTATTCGCAGAGACCCTTCAATCATTTCGGCCCGGTAGCGCATCGTACGAAGGCCGAACCCCCCCTGGGCTTTTTCGTCTCCAGCAAGGAAACCACAGCCATCATCACAGATGGTCAACTCCCCGCGCGAAGCCGTGGTTCTGATCAAGAACGTAACCACTTTTGCCCGACCATGCCGAAGGGCGTTGTTGGCTGCCTCCTGGGCAATCTGATACAGGTGAATCGCACCGCCGGGAGGAATGCCGGATATCGGGCCGTCAACTTTCAGATTGCACGAGACAGAGCCGGTGGCGCCTATTGTCGCGGCCAGCTGTTCAAGCGCCACAACGATGCCCTCCTCCGACATGTCAACCGGACAGAGCCCGTGGGCCATGCGCCGGGTCTGAGCCACGGCATCGCTCAACAACGCGGCAATCTTCTTCGCCTCGGCATCTTCAGCATGGCCTTCAGCTGTCAGCCGCCGACCCAAGGCGCCGGCGCGGTAGCTCAGTGCGGCAAGCTCCTGACCCAGCGAATCGTGCAAGTCCCTCCCGACAGCGCGGCGCTCACGGTCCTCTGTTTCAATCACGACACGCTCCAACTGACGTCTCTGCGTAACATCACGCGCACTGAGAAATACATCCCCGTCGGGCAGGCCCGCCACCCCAAGTTCGAACGTCATGTACTGCCCATTGGCCTGTCGCATTCGCCGCACACGAACAGAACGGCTCTGCGTCCCCACTGAGTTCCACGGGATCGGGTCTGCAGCAGTCTCTTCAGGATCCAGAATCGAGGTAATCTGAGTGCCAACGATCGCCTCGCGCGTATACCCGAGCGTGTCGAGCGTTGTTTGGTTTACCTCGATGATGCAGCCGTCCCCATTGGTTACGATGTACGGATCAGATGCAAATTCCATTAGCATGCGATAGCGGGCCTCGCTTCGGCGCAATGCGTCTTCAGCTTCGTAGCGCTTCAGCGCAACCGCCGCCTGATAGACAAAAGCCTCAAGGACCTCAACCGGTGGCAACGTGGTGTCCCCGCGCAAACACACAACAATGCCACCAAAACATCTCCCATCAGCAACGCATCCCATTCCATAACAGGAGGTGATATTCATAAGTCGTTCAGCGGCACGTGTCACCGCCCGCGGGACTGTGCGCAGAAACGGCTCGTACAAGCCCTCTTCAATTTTCGTCAACCGCCCGCTCTCAATCTGAGCCTGCGATTCCGGGTTGGCAGCCAACTTCATAGGGGAAGTCGCCATCCCCAGAACAGACGCAATCCGAGAAACCGGCACGGGAAGCCCTCTTAGTGCTCGCTGCTCAAGAACCGAATTCTCGGAATCATAGGAGCTCACGATCACGATGGCATCGCCCAGGAATTCCCTGAGTAACTCGGAAATCTTCTGATACAGGTCATCAGAGGAGTGCACATCAACGAATGCCAACGCGGACCTCGAAAGGTACGCAATGTGCTCCTGTGAAATATGCTCGGCCACTACTACTTCCTCTTGTCAGATATTCTTCTTCATCTGTGTTTGCATACACGGAATCAGGGGGACGCTCAGTTCAGGATGTTTGTATTCCACGGTAGATACTGGGTCCTGTAGCCCAACTTGCCATCTTTGTACTCGTAGATCCGATAGGTGGCCTGGCGCCCCCAATAGCAGGCGATCGAGGAGGACACGTAAAGAGGGACATCTCCCAACCAGTGATGTTCGTCCCGGTGAAAATGCCCCGCGATGACGCCCTTAACATTGTAGGCGTTGAGCAGCGAAATCCACTGATCCCGGATCGCTTGCTGCCATCCCTCATGCATCTCGTTGTTGTAGAAGTCCTCAACAGAAGGGGTATGATGAAAGATGATCGCGGGTTTTCCATCCGCAGCTTTCAACCGGGCCTCAAGCTCAACAAGCGGCTCGTAGTTCGGAACGGAGAAATTTACAGCCAGTGGCTCGGTATAGACAAAGAGACAGAGGACGCCATGATACTCCTGCTGTGAGATGAGATCCCCAAAGTGGTTGGTGTAGACCTGCGCCAGCGTGTCATACGCATCGCACAGAAGATCATGGTTTCCCGGAACGTAGTGAATGGGTGCCTCAAGCCCATCAAGCGTGGCCGTGACGCTGGCAACGACCCCGGTGTTGGACAGCTTCTCTGAGGTGATGTCACCCGTGTGTGCCACAAACGCGATTTCCATCGGAAGCTGATTAATGGAGTTCACGGCTTGCCGAGTGCGCTGCGCATGATTATGGCCCCCAAAATGCGTATCAGTCAGCTGCGCAAAATAGAAGTGCGGACCGGCCAGGGCTGAAGACGCCAACACAAGCAGCGCGACGGTGCTGCACAGTAGCGCCACAGTAGAAGCTCTCCCGTTTCGCATAACAACCTTCTCCACAGTAGCGTGGCGGGAGCGAGTGGGAATCGAACCCAACCAGGACCGTTGAAAGCCCCACACTGGATTTGAAGTCCAGGAGCCCCACCAGGCGACTATTCGCTCCCCGCATATGAATGACAACTGCCGCTGCTTATATCAAGTTGTCCTGCCCCTCTCAATGTTGTAATCTCCGCCCGTTATGACAAACGATCTACAGACCGCACTGCGAGCGCTCCCCTCCGTGGACTCCGTGATGAATCTGCCTGCAGCGGAAACCCTCGTCGGACTTCATGGGCGAGGACGTGTTGTGGCTGCGATTCGCACCAGCGTGGATGCTCTGCGCTCTGGCGTGTTGGCCGGCGAAGCGCTCTCGGCAGAGGCAATCACAGGGGAGGCGATGCTGGCTACCGCTGAACAGCGCTTGATCGCCGACCGGACCCCCCGTCTCAAGCGCGTCGTGAACGCAACCGGAATTGTCCTGCACACGGGCTTGGGCAGAGCCGTCATGCCGCCTGCCGTCGCGGAATCCCTCGCCTCGCTGACCGGCTGCTGCAACATCCAGATGGATCTGGAGACCGGCGATCGCGTCAAGCGGGAACACGGCATTCGCGATCTTGTCTGCGAGCTGACCGGGGCGGAAGATGCGCTACTGGTGAACAACAACGCGGCAGCGACATTACTGGTGTTGAAAGCGCTGGCAGAGGGTAAAGAGGTCGTGGTGTCGCGTGGCGAGCTGATCGAGATCGGAGGATCCTTCCGGCTGCCTGATATTATGAGTCAGAGCGGAGCCAAGCTGCGCGAGGTGGGAGCAACAAACAAGACCCACGCCCGTGACTATGCAGCGGCCATTTGCTCCGAAACGGCACTCCTGCTCAAGGTCCACAAGAGCAACTATGAGATTGTCGGCTTCTCAAAAGAGGTTTCCATCAGCGAGATTGCCAAGCTCGGACGCGAACATCAGGTCCCTGTCGTCGATGATCTTGGCTGTGGCGCCCTTGTCGATCTTGAGTGTTTCGGGCTGGAGCACGAAATGACGGTTGCCGAAAGTTTGGACGCGGGCGCGGATCTGGCGCTCTTCAGTACGGACAAGCTCATCGGAGGCCCACAAGGCGGACTCATCGTTGGGCGGGCAGATCTGTTAGACCGCATCCGCAAGCACCCCCTCTACCGTGCATTCCGTGTTGGAAAGATGACACTCGCCGCCCTCGAAGCCACACTGCGAATCTTCCGCGCACCAGACCTGCTGCCGCAGCAGCATCCCGTCTACACCATGCTCGCCAAGACGCTGGGGCAGATCGAAGCTCAGGCAACACGCGTGGCCGAAACGATTGCCGCCACCCATCCCACCTGGGACCTGTCGGTTGAGAAGACCTCCGCGCGCTTGGGCGGAGGAGCGCTTCCCAGCTCCGAACTCCCCTCTTTTGCCGTTCAGATCACGACACCATCCCATTCCGCCGACGAACTCGCCCTCCTCCTGAGGCGGGCAGAGGTTCCCGTCATTCCCCGCATTCAGAAGACGACCCTACTCCTGGATATGCGGACCGTCAGCAATGCCGACATCGAAGATGTTGTGGCCGCATGTGGCACGATCAAGGAGTAACGAGAGGTCGACACCATGCCGGACGCTGAAGCCCGAACCGTGACGCTCACCGTGGGGACGGCGGGGCACATTGACCATGGCAAAACCCAGCTCGTGAGGTTCCTAACCGGATGCAACACGGACCGCTTGCCCGAGGAGAAGGCCCGAGGGATGACGATCGACCTGGGGTTTGCAACCTGTGAGCTTCCCAATCAGCGCAGGGTTGGCATTGTCGATGTTCCCGGTCACGAGCGCTTCATTCACAACATGGTAGCGGGCGCCGCCGGAATCGACGTCGTTGTCCTGGTGGTCGCGGCTGACGATGGCATCATGCCTCAGACCATCGAACATTTTCACATCGTCAGACTGCTCGGCGTGAAATCGGGCTTGATCGTGATCACCAAGACGGACCTGGTTGATCGCGTTCGCATTCAGGAGGTCGAAGCCGGCATCCGCCATATGACGGCGGGGAGCTTTTTGGAGCGCTGTCCCATCGTTCCGTTCTCTTCGAAGACCGGAGCAGGTTTCGACGGGTTCTACGAAGCCTTTGTTGAAACCGTCAACCGCACGGCAGAACGTGATGCCAACGGCCCCTTTCGGATGCACGTCGAGCGGGCTTTCATCCTAAAGGGGCTCGGGACGATCGTATCCGGAGTCCCCAGCTCGGGATGCGTAAAGCTCGGGGACACTGTGGCGCTGCTCCCGGGGGGCGCAACCAGAACCATACGTGGCATTCAAGTCTATGGAGAAACAGCCGAGCGGGGGCAAAACGGCGAGTGCGTGGCGCTCAAGCTCAGCAACATCTCTCGCGAGGACATCACGCGCGGCATGGTGCTGGCCACCCCGGACTACTTCGAGCCGACACGCTTCATCAACGGGAAGTTCAATCTCCTGCCTGAGCTCAACAAACCGATCAAGCCACGCACAGCCATCAAGGTGCACATCGGAACCGCACAGGTTGCGGGCCATCTTGTCCTCCCCGACCTCTCGCCAATGCGCCCGGGCAGCAGCAATTACGTTCAACTCCAACTCAAAGATCCAGTGGTGGCGGCCCCCGGAGATCTTTTTGTGGTTCGCCAGCTCAGCCCTGTCCGCACCATTGGCGGGGGGAGGGTGGTTTGTTGTGACCACATGCGAATGCGCCGGTCCAAAGGAACCTGGGCAGCGGATTGCGCCGAGCGGGAAGCGGCATTTGAGGAACCATACTCCGCAATGGCCTATGTCATCCACAACGAAGGTCGAGCGCCACTCAGCCTGAAACGACTCTCGCACCTGACCTTTCTGAACGAAGCCGCAGCGAAAGAGCATCTGGATGCTCTCTTTACAGAGGGCATTGTTGTTCCGCTCGCCGGAAATCAGTTTGTGCACGTCGATTCCGTTCGCGAGGCGGAAACGAGAATCACCGACGCGATGGCGACACTACACGACGAAACGAGGCTGAGTCTTGGATTCCCGAAAAGGGAGTTGTTCAGGCTGCTGGAGGGGTGCAGTCGCCCCATCATAGACAAGGCCCTTGAACAGCTCCTTCTCAACAAGACGCTTGGCGAGAACAGCGCAGGCCTCCAGCTCACCAGTCGCGCGGCGAGTCTCTCACCCCGCCAGGTGTCGCTTGCCCAGCAGATTCTTGACCGCTATGAGACGGCGGCCTTCCGAGCCCCCCGCAAGGACGAACTCCCGGAACTGCTCGGAACTCCCGCCCCAATCATCAACCCCATTTTTGCCCATCTGACGCAGACCGGAAAGCTGGTCCCCATCGGCGACAGCATATTCTTGCATGCCAGCCATGTGGCGGCATCGCGAGATGCCATCATCGCACACATCAAACGCCACGGCAGCATCGACGCACCGTCCTGCAAAGATCTATTCGACACAACCCGAAAGTACGCCATTCCCATTCTGGAATTCTGGGACAAGCAGGGATTGACCCGAAGAACCGGTAATTCAAGAGTCCTGAGAGAGAGAGCACCCGAATGAATGCAGCCGAAAAACGAAAACGCGTCATGACGCGTTCGATCCGCCTGGGCCACTGCGTCTGCGACCCACGCCAGCCTTGCCCATGCGATCTATTCAAAGCCAAGGACATCTGTTCCTGTGCGGGCGAACGGGAGGGCATGGACGTGACCGCCCCCGCTGCAAAGATGACCGATTTCGTTCGGAGTGCCGGCTGCGCCAGCAAAATTGGCCAGAAAGATCTGCACAAAGTGCTGAACATGCTACCGAAGATCGAAGATCCCCGGTTGCTCGTGGGCACCTCCACCGCTGACGACGCTGGCGTCTTCAAGCTCACCGATGCGGTTACCCTCGTACAGACCGTTGATGTCTTTACACCAGGCATTGACGACCCGTATCGCTTCGGGCGCATCGCGGCCTGCAACTCGCTCAGCGACGTCTATGCGATGGGGGGTAAGCCCCTTACTGCCCTCTCCGTCATCGGATTCCCCATCTACTCGCTCCCGCACGAAGTCATGGCCGAGATCCTGCGCGGCGGCATGGATGTCCTCACAGAAGCCGGTGCCGTCATGTTGGGCGGACACAGCATCAACGATGAAGAGCTCAAATTCGGATTAGCCGTCACCGGAGTCATCGACAGTGACAAGATCATGACCAATGCCAAGGCACAGCCCGGCGATGCACTCGTCCTAACCAAACCCCTTGGGACCGGGATCATCTCTCTTGCCCACAAGATTGGAAAAGCGCCGGAAGCAACGATGGAGGCGGTCACCGACTCTATGGCCACGCTCAACCGAACGGCAGCCGAGCTCATGGTTTCTGCAGGCGCTCACGCCTGCACCGACGTCACCGGCTTTGGTCTGCTTGGCCACCTCGGACAGATGGTGGCAGAAAGCGGCGTCACCGCGGAGATCTTCTGCGAGAAGCTGCCCATGTTTGACGGCGTGCTGGAGTATGCCACCGAAGGAACCTACTCCGGCGCAAACGAACGCAATGCCGAATATGTTGAAGAGCGTTTGGTCTTCGTCGATGAAGTGCCCGAGGCGATGCGTGCGGTTCTTTTCGATGCGCAGACCTCGGGTGGACTATTGGTCGCCATTCCGCAGGAAGCGGCCCAGGCCTATGTCGACCAACTGCACGAAGCCGAGGTACCTGCCGCCACGATTATCGGGTGTATCACAGGGGCCTCTGAGGGCAAGATCAGACTCAAGATGAATGATGGGCACCGCTCTTCAACCCGGCGCTGTTGATGTTGTAACCAAGGAGCTCATGGCCGTTTCTCTCGGGCTTGCCGTTGGCTGTAAGCCTTGCGTGAGAATCCATCTCAAGAAAGCACGCGCCATGGGAATCAGCGAAGAGGAGTTGGAAGAGGCCGCCGCTCTGGCCACCGCCTTCGCCGGCTGCAAAGCCCTCATGCTCTGGAAAGAGCTCAAGGGGCAGTAGACTGCGCTATCGTGCGACGAAGACTAGAACGAGTTTGTCTTGCCCGGAGGGAAAACCGCCCAGAATCAGCGGCTTGCCGCGAGAGAGCCTGACACTCGTATTGAGAAGTTGCTTGCGACCGTGCTTCACCGTAATCGCTAGACTGTTCTGTGATCCGCTACACGTAACGGAGTAGCCACCAAGCTGCCTCGTCGCCTTGGAGGCGGGAAGGGTCATTGACGTCGAACCCGCCAGAGAATAGTGGCTGTAGGGCAAGCTCTTCTGGAACACCGGAATCACGTCACCCAGCCCGGAGCTACTACCTCCCGCCGTATGGGACGCACGCACGAGCCGCACCGACAGGCTTCCGGCTTGGGCAGAGGCGCTTAGCAGGCTCACGAACAAGCACGCAAGGATGACCGATATTCCGCGTCTCATGTACTCTCTCCCCTATCCAGGCTCATGTCGACAATCCACAGGATCGTGCTCTCTGTGGGTTCGTCTTCGATTATCATCACTGCACTGTGAGATGCAACCACTTCCAACGACTTTATGTGGCTCCCGCCCTCTGTCGAGCCTAGTCCCCCCTGCGTGACGACAACCGCGAGCAGCGCGGCGGCACAGGTTGTTGCCAGCCCCCAGCGCAGGAACATTGGCACTCTCACGCTCCCAACAGGACTGTCCTGATTGCACAACCGGGCCCGCGCCTTGAAGTCTGACCAGAACGCATCCGCTGGTTTCATCCCGCTCTCGGGGCGTTCTGTTCTAAGTGATGTTTCGATCTTTCGCCATGGCAGTCTGCTCATGATGGCGATTCTCCTATCCGTGCCCTCTGCGGGTCGTTCATTCTGCTTCCTCAAGTATCTTTCTGAGCTTCCGTTTGCCGTTGAAAAGTCGCGACATCACCGTGCCAATGGATACCCCCATGACGGCGGCCATCTCTCCGTACGACAGATCGTCCGTAAAGCGGAGCTGCAGAGCCAGGCGGTGCTTTGGCGGTAACCTGCTCATGGCAGCCTTCACGCAATCAACCAACTCATCCCGCTCCAGATCCTCTCCCGGCAGCCGCTGTGTCTCATCAGGCAAGTTCTCAAGCGGGTTCTCCCGCTCGTCGTTGCCCTGCAGAACAAACGCCGGTCGACGACTACGCGACCGAATTAGATCCAATCCACAGTTGCGGGTGATCCGATAGAGCCAAGTCTTCAACGAAGCGCGTTCACCAAATCGCGGGAGAGCCTTCCATGCTTTCAAGTACGTATCCATGACCACATCGTCAGCATCCGCGGTACCGACCAGTCGACAGGCGACGGCATGAACGCTGGGTCTCAGGTTCTCAAAGAGCTCGGCAAAAGCGTCAACATCGCCATTTTTTGCCTGTTCAAGCAATACGTCCGGCTTGCCACTCATTGTATTCGACGCTCCCGCAGACCCAGATATTCACGCTTTCCATTATTCATAGAGTACAAGCGCACCCGTAGCACGAAAAAAGGAAGGACGCCGGTGGCGTTTCCTCAAGTCGCGTGCCCTCTGTCTCCGGGGCGAGGGCGCCCCGGCTCCATTGTTGCAGAGTAAGGCCTGACTGCAGAAATGGAGGTGGCCCGCCCCCGGGCCGCTCAGACCAAGAAAGAAAAATGACCTCACCGTGAATAAACCGGGAGGGGAATTCGTCAATCATGACAGAAGGGCGAGTGAGGACAAAACAGGAACAACGGAAAGGGAGAGGCAAAATGAACACCACACGAACGACAGTATCCATTCTCGCAGCAATCAGTCTAAGCGGCACAATTGCTTTCGCCGGAAACGATGCCAAGCATCACAGCAGTCGCCGCTATGGGGCATCCAGTCACGTGACCGCCCCTCGGCACACGCGACACGGG
>JABGOW010000324.1:11652-13031 GCA_018645275.1 Verrucomicrobiota bacterium | reverse complement strand
AACGCCTAACGCCTAATTCCTGGGGCAGAGCCCTTAACAGGATGGCCAAGACAATGGAGACCCCATGAGTTCGAAGAGAGTACATGTAGTCAGCAATACCCACTGGGACCGGGAGCACCGCCACGGGTTTCAGGAAACGCGGTTTATGCTGGTGGAGACGATCGACCGCCTGATCGAGATTATGGCGGCGGATCCGGAGTTCAAGCATTTCACTTTCGACGGGCAGTCGGTCTGGATTGAAGACTACCTGGAGGTGAAGCCGCAGATGCGCGAGCGCCTGCGGGCGCTGATTGAAGCCGGGCGGATACAGGTGGGGCCATGGTATTCGCTGCCGGACCATTTTGCGAGCCACCCGGAGGCGCTGGTGCGCAACCTGTTGATCGGTCACCGCTTGTCCGAGTCAATGGGTGGGGTGACGAAGTTTGGCTACTCCATTTTTTCGTTCAGCCAGATCGCGCAGCTACCGCAGATTTACTCCGGCTTCGGCATCGACAGCCTGATCTTCTATAAGCTGTATCCGGTTGAGACGCTGAAGAAGTCGGAATTCTGGTGGGAGTCACCGGACGGCACGCAAGCGCTCTGCTCACGTTTGGGACCATTGGCGCGGGCGAACTTCTATTTCTCCTTCACAATCCCGGTCATCCTGGGCGGTGACGCGCTGAGCACCGAGGAGGGCGCCTGGCAGGTGCGTTTCACGGACGGCGCCAAGATCTGTCGCCTGATCGATGATACGTTCGATCATCCGCACGCCACGGAGCTGGAGCAGGACATCCGCATTCGTGACGAGGCGATCGCCGAGGCGGTTGAGAAGACGGTTGAGTCTGCCGCCGGCGAATCCTTCAACCAGGACGTCCTGCTCGGGTTCGACGGCAACGATTTCACCATGCCGCTATCCGAGCTGCCGGAGGCACTGCGCAAGGCCAACGACGTTTGTGATGACGTGACCTTCGTGCACAGTACCCCGCTGGACTATTTTATGGAGTTCCGCGAAAAGACGGATCTGACGCAGCTGCCGGTGGTGGACGGCGAGATGCGCTATGGTCCGCTCTCCCGCCAGCATTGCGAACTGCTGGGAACGGCGATTAAGATCAAGCACCGCCTGGCCAGGGCGGAGTCGCTGCTGATCTACACGGCCGAACCGTTTGCCGCGTTCGGAGCGATGGGCGGCGCGACCTATCCGCGCGATATACTTCGCCTGGCCTGGAAAACGCTGCTGCAGTGCCATGCCCACGATTCCGCACACGGCATCGGCGTGCCGAAGATTGCACCGGATACGCTGCACCGCCTCGCGCAGGTACAGGAAATGAGCGAAGGGGTTGCCAACCGAGCTTTACAGGGGCTGGTCCGTCAGATTGACACAGCGTCGGGAGCCGATGGCG
>JABGOW010000324.1:0-11642 GCA_018645275.1 Verrucomicrobiota bacterium | reverse complement strand
CACCGTGTTCAACCCCACCGCGTATGAGCGCAGCGAGAGTGTCCGATTGCAGGTTGAATTGCCGCGCGGCGAGACGGTCTCCGACTCGTGGCTGGAAGCGATGGATGGCACGCGCGTCAATAGCTATGCACACACGGAAACGCCGCTGAACCTGGCGTCGGTCAATCACGAGAACCGCCCCAAAGCGCTCTACATCAAGCGCGTCGATCTCGATGCCGAAGTGAACGGTATCCCCGCCTACGGATACAAGACGCTGCGTCTCGTGCGGAGAATTGATGAAGGCTTCGTTGACATCTTCCCGTTCCCCGACCCAAAAGATCCATACCGCCCGCTCGGCACCATGCCGAATCGGATCGAGAACGAGTTCCTGAAAGTCGACATCCAGCCAAATGGCACCGTGGACGTGACGGACAAGGAGAGTAGCAAGGTCACCCGTGGACTCAACCTGTTGCTCGATACCGGCGATGCCGGCGACATGTGGATCCACCGTAAGCCGAAGATTAACCGGCTCATCAGCAGTCTCGGCGCGCAGGCCGATATCCAGCTCATGCGAAACTCCGGCCTGGCGGCCACCTTCCGCGTGGAGATGGTTCTGAATATCCCGGAATCGCTGACGCAGGATCGGCTGTCCCGTTCGGCGCACACGGTTCCGGTGAAGTTCACTACCGATATCACGCTGCGCAAGGCATCCCGCCGCCTTGAATTCAAGACGCACTACAACAACGTCTGTAAAGACCACATGCTGACCGTCCGCTTTCCGGCTGGTATCGAGACTGAGACGCTGGTTTCGGACGTAGCGTTCGAAGTGCGCGAGCGCCCGGTGGAGTATGTCACCGACGAGAACGGGGTTCGCGGCGACGAGCTACGCCGTCAGCCGAAATCGCGCTTTGTCGACATCTCCGACGGCAACAGCGGGCTGGCGATCTTCGGTAAGGGGCAGAATGAATATGAACCGCATCAGTTTGAAGATGGCGCGGGCATCGAACTGACGTTGATGCGCGCCATGACGCAGACCTTCCCGGTACACTGGGATGTCTTCTTCTCCTACGAGAACGAGGCGTCGCAGAGTCTGGGTGAGCACACCTTCGAATATGCGCTCTATTTCCACGAGGGCGATTACAAAACCGGTTGCGTCCAGGCCGAAGCACAGCAGTACATCACGCCGGTGGTGGCTGCGCAGTACGGCAAAGGTCGCTCCGAAGGAATTCTTCCCTTGGAGCAGGGCAGTTTCCTCACCGTCACGAGCCCGCTGACCAACGTCAGCGCCGTCAAGCTGGCCGAGGATCGCGACGATGCACTGGTCGTGCGGGTGAACAACCCGACGGATGAATCCATTGCGGAAACGCTGAGTTTCCTGCGCCCGATCAAGAAGGCGTGGCTGTGCAACATGAACGAGGAGATCATCGAAGCACTTCCGGCGATCGGAAATGCGGTGAATGTTTCGCTTGATTCGTTTAGAATCATCACCCTAATGGTGGAGTTGTGATGAACTGGCGGTTCTGGGATTAGCGGGGGGGGGCTATCGATGATCACGCATGATTGGAACAAACTTTGTCGCGAGCTTTGTCGCGAGCTTTGTCGTATCGGAATAATAGATGACATTTAACCACGAGAATCTGAAAGTCTATCAGCGCACATTGCCTTTCAACGTCAAGGTAGGGGTATGGACGGCCCAATGGGACAGCAAACACGCCCTCTGCGACCAGTTATCCCGCGCAGCGGGAAGCATGTTGGAGAACATCGCAGTGGCGAGTGCGGCGTATTCCACGATGAAACTCAGGGGCTTGGACTATGCGATCGGATCGAGCCTGGAGTGTGCGGCCTGCCTGGATCTTGCCGGCATCAAGCAATTGCTCGATATGAAATCGCTGCACACGGAGAAGGAGGAGCTTTCGCAGATCGTGCGGATGTTGGTGGGGCTGAGAAGATCCTGGGCGCAGTCAGGGAGGTCTGTTCGTGAGGATCCGGCTGAGTACTCAACGCAGGGGGACGGGATCGACAAAGCTCGCGACAAAGCTCGCGACAAAGATGAGGGGAGAGGGGATAAAGCTTGCGACAAAGCTCGCGACAAAGATGAGGGGGAGAAGCCCCTGTTCCATCACGAGACACTCGATGTCTACAAGGTAGGCCTTGAGGCGGCAACGGCCTTCTGCTCGTCGGACGCTATTTCCCGTCTGCCCAATCCTGTCTTTCGTCGATTGGATCAACTGCTCACGAGCATGGTACTGAATATCGCCGAAGGGAATGGGCGGTTTTCCGAGGCAGACCAAGCAAGGTTCCTGGGAACGTCGCATGAGTCAGCCATCAAGCTGTCCGCCAGGATGGACCTCTGCGTCAGTCAGAGCCTGCTTCCTCTGGATGAGGTCGTTGGATGGAAGGCTCTCCTACAAAGGGTTTCTGTCATGACCTCGTCGATGATTGCGGGGAGTCAGCGATGAGACAGTCGACAAAGCTCGCGACAAAGCTCGCGACAAAGCAGAATTGCAAGGATATCCGGAAGGACAAATGAGCTATAAGAACTACCTAATCGCACTGCTGCTTCCCATAGCTGTGGGGTGCGCAGCCCCGGAGCAGTCGATCTTGCAGTGGAGCCCGGAGCAAGGGGTTGCGCCGAAGGCCGCGGTGGAGGTGCAGTGGTTTAAGGATAACGACTTTCTTTCTCCGGAGATCGATGGCGTCGGCAAGCTGCAGCCGCTCAGTGCGGTGATGGATACGTTCTGCGGCGAGAGCCCCGAGCTGCGGCGGGAATTCAGCGATTGGGTTTCGGAGTATGAGTTGCCGAAGTTCTATTATCATCCGGCGCACCCGAAGCCGGAGGGGCACAACCTGGTGGTGTCGGCATACCACACGCCGTATGAGTGCTATCAGACGAAATTCCTCAAATGGATGAAGAATCACCGCGGGCAGGACGACTTCCTGCTGCCGGCGGCCCGTAAGGTGAATACCTACAGAGGTGATCTTGTTGATCCGGTGGTGGATTCCCCGGAAAAGGTGACAGAGGAGCTGCTTCGGAAGACGTCCGGTTGCGTGATCGTGGCCGAGCAGGACAAGATCACGTTCATTGGCGACAACCGCTACAACCCCCTACGCTGGATCTGTCCGATCAATGAGATCCACCACCGCGAGCAGCCCTCGTGGGCGATGCGGCTGCATACCCGGCCCGAGTTGTGGTCGCAAACTGGCGCAATTCTCAAGGATGCCAAGTCAGGGAAGGCCGGAAAGAAGTTCCTTCTTCGGTATGAAATCGCTCTGCAGGTTGAGGACTGTAGGGAGGAGCTGGGCGAATACACGTTCCGGGACTATCTCAAGAGTGGCCGCCCCGGAGAGGTCGGCCTGATCAAGCAGATGCATGACAGCACGCTGACGTACGCCGGTGGCGCATCGCGCGACGGCGTAAAGCTGCTGCCGATCCAGCAGAAGATGGTTGAGAAGTATCTCAACACCCGCTTGGCGCCGATAAACCTGCAGGTCACGATAGGCATCAACTTCAGGGAACGTCGTGATCGCTATCGCCTCGCCGAATTTATGCTGTGCTCCTACAACCAGAAGCCCGTTGGCGTGATGCCCGCAGAAGGGGGAGGGAAGGGGTTTCTTGCGACCGCCTGCGATGCGCTTAATCCGCTTGTGACCGATGGTGGCAACAACGGGCACAACGGCTGGTGGCGCATGCCGATCAGTGTGCTGAGTCATGAGGCCCTGACCGGAGGGGGAAAGTCCGCGTGGAGCGGAACCGACTACCTGGAGCTGCAGCGCCCGGAATTGAAGAAGACCGTCTTCAAGGGGGAGATCGATGTCACGGAATTCTACCGCCAGTCGCTTGCAGCCAACGCCTTCCCCGGGCAGCGCGGTCTGTGGGTGGATCAATGGGTCGGCTTCGAGGGTGACGCACCGGAGTCTCGCGATCCCGATGAGGAGCACGGTATCGAGTGGGCCTTCTTTATTTTTGAAAGCCACGGCCCGATCAAGACCGTGGCGGAAGTTCGCCGGTTGGATCTGGTGATGACGCCGTAGGTTACTTCGGCTGTTTGATGAAGTAGTGATGGACAGGGGAAGGGGATTATTGGACAGGATTAACAGGATCTACAGGATAGGGAATTGTCAATGAGGCGCCGAACAGCATTACCCCGACCGCCGTGCGTGTAGGGAGTTTCAGCCTGGTGAACGTCACGTACACTCCGTCCGGGTTCAGCGGCGATGCCTATTTCACCTATGTCGTCAGCAATGACACTGCGCTACGGGTGAGTCTCTGATCAAGCGAGGGGTGCTGCAGCGCTCCGGAGCCGGGAAACGTCTCGTATACCGTATTGCCGACTGACCAAGCACGAGCGCCCGTGCATCAACTGCCCAGAGAATTCAGGGAGCAGTCTATACCGCGGGGTGGGGCCGTTTTCGCTAGGGAAATGGTCTCATGTCCATTTGGCGGGACTTTCTGTTGCTGGCCTGCATATTGGTCTGTGCAATGGATCGCGTGAGCAAGAATCAAGGCAACGAAGTGCCGGTGTTTTGACCGTCTCCTCGATGTTCCGTTCAGCTCTCCGCAACCCGCTGATGGAACATGAGCTGACAATGATTAGAGAGGCCAGATTGGTACCAATTCCTTCATAAGTCGCTGAGATTGAAAATCTTATCTTGATAGAGCAAATGACCCTGCTATGACGAGTGGATTAGAGTTTTGCTATCCCCCGCAGGATAGCTATGATGCTGGTTTGGATGACAAGAATCCCAAGTTGGAGATAGTGACGTGAGTGCTTTCAAGTTCACACCGACCGCAATGCATGGTGTCGTGGAAATCACGCCCCCGGTGTTTGGCGATGAACGCGGGTTCTTCATGGAGACTTGGAATTCGTCGGATTTCGCCGATGCAGGGATCGACGCCTCGTTCGTTCAAGAGAACCACTCGCGGTCTGTGCAGGGAACGTTGCGGGGGCTCCACTATCAAACGCAATGTGCCCAGGGGAAGCTCGTTCGCGTGGTTGAGGGGGAGATTTTTGATGTCGTCGTTGATCTCCGTCGCTGGTCTCCCTCTTTCAGTCAATGGAGAGGCACAACGCTATCGGCGGAGAGTCGCAAGTTGCTCTGGATTCCACCGGGCTTTGCCCACGGCTTCTATGTGCTCTCCGAATCTGCCGAGTTTGTTTACAAATGCACGGATCGCTATGCGCCGGAATTTGAAACCACGTTGTGCTGGGATTCTCCTAGCATAGGCATCGAATGGCCCATTCCCGCCGGTACCAAGCCGATTCTTTCACAGAAAGATCGTGACGGACTTCGCTTTGAGGATGCCCCCGTCTACGAGACGCCGTTGCCGTGAGTCTTCCGCCGGCAGGAGCGTCCGACCGCTGCAGAGGGGAGCCCCGCTTGACTCTGCTGCCCCAGTTGGTAAACTGTAACACGAGTCGAGCGGCTATTTTCGCGGGGAATCCTCTTTGGAGTGTCTTCCGGATTGCGGCCGATTCTCAAGTGGGCTTGAAAACCAGCAGGAGGTACATCAAATGAAGCGGTATTCGTGTTTTCACAGATTGACATCGGTTGTTTGTGCGGTCATGACGCTTATGCTCGGTGTTGGCCCTGCCGTAGCCGGGGACGTTGGTGATACGTTCGCGCTGCTTGATCCGGCCCAGGCGACTCCATTTAGCGTTGAGGACTGTGAGCGCCTTGCGGATGCAGACAGCCCTGAGTTGGGAGCTCTGAGCTGTGGTCGTCCCGAAGATCATCACATGCACGAGCCTGAGATGCGTCACGAGAAGCATTACGAGGAACCCAGGCATCGGTCTAGACGCCATCCGCCGGTTCCCGTGCCGGAACGCGCTTTCGAAGACATCGAGTATATTCTCTACATGTCGTTTGTCGCGGTTCCTCTATTCATTCTCTGGCTCATCGACCCAGACGCGGTTGAGTAGCCCGCATCGTTCGCGAGTACGTGAACGGGGTAGATTCTCGACGCGGGCTACTGCTGCTCCGCGGCCAGGAGTGCCGCGCCTAGTGCGCCGGTGAGTTGCGGCTTGTCGGCGATCGTGATGCGATCTCCCAGGGCTACTTCAAGCGCCTCGGCCATGCCCGGGATCATCGCAACCCCGCCGGTGAAAACAATCGGGCCGTTGACCCGGCCCCCGGACATGGCGGCGGTGCGGGTTGCAATTGACGCCTGGACGCCTGCCACGATGTTCTCGGGAGATTCTCCAGCAGCCAGCAGGCCGATGATCTCGGTTTCTGCAAAGACCACGCACATACTGCTGATCGAGGCTGGGGCATCTGCCTTGGCGGCGAGTGCGCCGATGTCGATCAGCGCGACCTCCAGCTGTTCGGAAACGACTTCAAGAAAGCGTCCGGTTCCGGCGGCACAGCGATCGTTCATGGCGAAGTCGCGCACGTGCCCGTTCTCAGACAGGTGCAGCAACTTGCTGTCCTGCCCCCCGATGTCGATGACGGTTCGGGCTTCCGGTTGCTGGTGATGCACCCCGCGCGCGTGGCAGGTAATCTCCGTGATGGTTGTGTCTGCGAGCGCGACAGTGTTACGGCCGTAGCCGGTTGCAACTGAATTGCGGATGTCGTGGTGTGTGGCTCCCGCCTCCTTCAGGGTTTGGTTAAGCAACTCCGCCGCCAGTTCTTTCTGGTGCACGCCCTGGGCAACGATACCCGAACCGGCGACGGTCAGAGCCCTGTCGTCAATCAGAACAACTTTGATGGCTCTTGAGCCTGCGTCTATGCCTGCACAGATCATGGTTTTCTCCGAGCTCTCGCAACTTCGACGAGGGCTTCCATTCGTGTCTGCAGCGTCGGGAGCATGGCATCGCACAGCGGTGGCACCTCGATTTCCACAACAGGTAAATCCAATTCGCGGGACACTGTATCGGCAATCAGGGAACTTTCCAATGCACAATGGCTGGCGCCGGGGATACGCGAAATCAGGACGGCTTCGGCTCCGAAGGTCTGCGCGTCCCGACAGATGCGCTCCGCACGTTGCTGCCCCGAGCCCACCATGGGATCCGCCAGGGCCGTACGTGCAAGCGCGTCAAGCGGCGCCAGGTCTTCGGGGATCTCATCCAACGCGTGGGCAAACAGGAAGTCGGTGCCAGCCAGCCTGCCGCCACACGCTTCAAAGAGATTCATGGCGCGAAGATCGGCGACGGGGTTCACCCAGAAAACCCTGATGCGGCCGTCGTCCGGCTCATCTTCCTGGCTCTCTATGCGCGACCGGACTTCCGTGAGGAGATCCTGAAGTACACGGAGCGTTTCGCGACGGTCAGAACAGAAGTGGATCGCAAGCATTTCTGCGACCAGGAGCTCCAGCGCAGGGAGGGGGGAAGAGGGGGCTGTGAAAACCAGGTGGCGCAACTCTCGTAGGCTGCGTCGAATGCGATTCGCCATCGCAATGCCCGCGCTGAGCGCGGTGTCATCCAACGTGGATTCTGCCAACGTCTCAAGTTGGGTCCGCACTCCTTCAAGCTCACCACGAACGAAGTCAACTTGGGCGGATGGCGCCTCTGCACCGCCGGGCAGGGCGACTGCCTTTTCGTCTTTGTCAGGCTCACGCCGGTGTGGAATCTCCCACCAATGCACGGCGTGTCCCAGCCCGGGCAGTCTCTGTGCGATTGCCGAGAAATCGTCGCATACCGCGCCGACGCTACAGACGAGCAGGTCGGGGCGAGGGAAGTGGGCTTCGGTGACAAAGGCACCCAGCATCGCCCTCACCGGGCAGAACGAGTCGTCGATGCCGAGATCATCGGCGACCTTCAGTAACCCCGCGCTCAGTTCCATCACACAGGGGATCCACCATGCGCCGTCGGGGTAGAAGGCCACCAGATTGGGAAGGGAGTAGGCCATGACGGGAATCGTGCCAAGGTCCTTCATGGTGCCGACAATCTTGCTGCCGCGCTGCCGTGCGGTGCGAAGTCGATCTTCCTCCGTTAGCAGGAAGTTCCACAGATTCAAGGCCGCCCAAGAAGGGTCATACTTGAGGCGCCTCAGTCGCAGATCGCCTTCAGCAACATGGCGGCTGATGGGGCCTCCGTAGGAAGGCTCCTGTAGCCCGAGCCGCTTGAGCTCCGCGTAGCGCTCATCCCACTCGGCCAGCGAAAGTTGTGACTGCGAGTGCATCAGCCAAGGCCCTCCATGAATGCCTGAATCCGAGTGCGGTTGCGGGGAACGGGATCCTCGCCATCCAAGTCTATGTCGAGTAGGGGGACAGGAAGAGCCTTGCGAATACGCGGGACTTCCGCATGCCACAGATCGCACCAGAGGTAGCGTAGAAGGATGACGCCCGATGCCTGGCTCGCAGTGACCTGAGCAGCAAGGAACGTGTGCAGATCATCGTTTGGGCGGCGGGACACTCCGGGGAGTCTGCTGTGGTAGGCTTCGGCCAGTGCACGCATGGGATCGGTGTCTACATGTTTCATGTTGAACACGGCGGGAACCCCCAGCAGACCGCTCTCTGTTGCATCGAGTACGATATGGCCTCCGGTCTCCTCAATGAGGTCGATGAGACGTTCATCAAGCTTCGTGCGTGGGCCACCTGTGAGCGCCAGCGGTATTTGCCCCCCCCCTGCGACGGTGGATGGTGACGGGGAGCACTCATGAATGGCATCTCTGATTGCGTTGGTATCGGGTTGCCGTCCACCCAGCGAAACCAGGAATCGGCTGAGGCGTTCCAGCTCGGAAACATAGAGTTGCACTGCCGACTCCGAACGCCACGTGGCCGGAACGTTGAAGCAGAATGATGGGAGACCCCTGTCGGTGATGAACTCGTATCCCCGTCGCATCTGATCGCAGACGGTAGTGAGGATAATGCCCGCCACGTGGGGTTCAGTCGCTGACTGGTTGACGAAGGACCGCATGTACGGACAGATCCCGGCACTGGGAGGAACAGGGCCGCGAGGGGCGGCCCCTTCGGGTTGTATACGATAGGGTTCAAGTCCATGCGCTACGATCCACTCGGCGGGGACATAGGGCGATGCGTAGGCAATACGGCTCATGGTGACGGCTCAGCCTCTCGCAGCCACGGTTTCGAAGAGCGCCTGGACGCGGACGGCAATCCGAGCGGAGTCCGACGGTGAGTAGTCGGTTTCAATGCGAAGGTAGGGAATGCCGAGTTCCTGCTCGACCATCGCCTTTACTTTGGCGGACTCGACGTCGTAGGTCAGGCACGCCTGCCAGATCAACTCAATCACGCATTGTGGTCGGTATTCTCCGTTGAGCTGCTTAAGCAACTCCATGCGGCGGGTGTTGGGCGTCATGACGGAGCATGGCAGGTGGAAGTAGGTTTCGGCGATTGCCCGCAGCGGGTCTGCTGTATTGGGGTCGACATCCTCCAACAGCGGTTTGAGTCCGGTGCAGTTCTCCTGGCAGACCACGAGCCCGCCGCTGTCTTCGATGATGTCCATGACGCGTTCCGCGCCGTGTGGCAGCGGCACTCCGGTCAGTAGTACGCGGACGCCGCTCGTGTTCTCCTGTTCAGGGGGCTGCCGCTTGAATACGTCGATGGCCTCTTCGTAGAGGGAAAAGTCATGCGGCAGTCCTGAAATGAGACTCTTCATTTCAAGCAGCTGCCGCCCCGTCATGGGTGGCGCATCCTGCTTCATCACCCCGGCTAGCTCCCGCCTCAGAGCACGCTCGCGATTCATCAGTTGGATGCCGTTGCGCAGATCGTCGTCCGTAATCGTGACGTCGAACCGCGTTTCCAGTTCCTGCTTGAGCTGTCTTAGCTCCGTGATCCAGTGCTCCAGGGCCGTTGCATTGTCAGGTTTCTGTGGGAGCTCGAGCACGTGCATGGGGTAGGTCTCACGCAGCAACTCATACATCTTCTTCTTACCGTCGCAGGTGGTCTCCGCCACCAGAAGGTCTGCCATTTCAAGGAATGGGTTTGCCTTCTTTACGCCGTAGCCGAATGTGGATTTGATGAGTGGACAGAGATTGCTTGGGAGCGTTTGCTCTGCGGCCGGAATCATATCCACGGATCCACCACATAGACAGACGGGCATGGCATTGGCTGCCATGATGATTTCGCGTGGCGTATACTCACACATGATGCCAACGAGCTTCCGGCCCAGCGCTTTCTGTTCCGTGGCATAGTCGTAGCAGCGCTGGACCATGTCGTGGAATGCATCAGCGGGGTGTGCTGCCGCTGCTGCATTGGCAGCGTGATCGGCGCTACAGCATGTGTTCATAGTGCTAGCTCCGCTTCCGCGCGACGAAACGGCCCTGTGCGATCTTGCCGGCCTTGGCCAATTCCTGCATGAAGACCATCTCACCGCCCATGGCCCCGAGCATGTCCAGATCGAACCCAATAATCTTGAGGGCATCGTAGGTGAGTTGTTTGTTGAGCATATCGAGATAGAGGTCGACATGTGGCGCAAACTGCTCCGTGTCTTCAGCAATGAGCACATCGCAGCCATTGGCTTCCAGCAGCTTCTTATAGCCCGCGAGATCCTGTACGTTCGGGAATTTCATGAATGCAAGAAAGCGCGCGGCTTCAGCGTCACTGAGTCCCGTCGGTCCCTCGATCCAGTCCGTGAAGGCGATTGTGCCGCCGGGCTTCACGAGTCGTGCCGCTTCGGCGATGAGCTTGTCCTTATCGACGACATAACACCAGGCATCCTCGCCCCACACAAAATCTGCGACGCCGTCCGGCAATGTGTTATCCGTGACATCGGCTAGCGTGAAGGCAATCTGCTCCGAGAGACCCTCGTCAGTGCAGCGCTGTCGCCCCTGATCAACGACGGTCTTGGTGGCATCGATACCATGCACGGACGCGACGTTCCTGAACCGCACCAGAAAGCGCATTCCGGCTCCATTGCAGCAGCAGAGATCCACACCATGGGTGCCGGCTGCGATTTCTGCCTTTTCGGCAAGAGCCATTGAGGATCGGAATCCACCGATGTGGATCTGCTCGCCCATAACCAGTTCCCAGAGAACGCCCTCCGGGCCATCGTAGACGCTCTGTACGCTCGACAGATCAATCTCGGGGTTCGTCTTCATGTGCAGGTCCTTTCGCTGTTGCACGGAGCTTAGCAAAGTGGCCTGCATGAACGAATTGAAAACGGTCAAGACTTTGGGCTTCCCCTAAAAGTGTTCGCTTGGCAGTTCCCCCCCGCGTGTGAGACCATACTGCAATAAACCGCAAGGGAACCGTTATGTGTCGGGTACTGCAAAAAACGTGTGTCGGAATGCTAGCTGTGCTACTTGGCGGTTTGGCGGTCTGCCATGCTGGTGATGCAGAAACCAAGAGCGCCGAGAGAGCAGATCAGCTCGCCGCCCTGATTCACAATGACATGTTCTATGGGGCGGATGACTACTTTGGGGAGCACCGCGACCTGGCCTATGCGGACCGGGTAGAGCCGACAGATAGCGGGACTACCGCAGGGGCTGAGAGTGATGAGCAAACCCAGGTGAGTGGGAATTCTTCAGCTTCTGGAGGGACGTCCCAAGGCGGCGGGGGCGGCGGGGACGGCGGGGACGACACTTCTGCCGAGAATCCCGGTTCGCCTTCGGATGCTGATGACGACACGGCAGATGATATTTCCGAAGAGGTGAATGACGACGTTGGGGACAATGTGGGGGATGACAATGCGGGCGGCGGCTGAGGCCCGGGGTGCGCTTCCCCCCATCCTTCGGCCACTGAGCGGCAGAATTAAGAGAGAGTCTGC
>JABGOW010000579.1 GCA_018645275.1 Verrucomicrobiota bacterium | reverse complement strand
AGATTCCGACTGAGAATCTCGTTGCTGATCTCGTTGACCCGTTCCACCGTGATGTTGAAGAGGTCATCGATGAAGTGGAATTCCTTGATGCCCAGCTCTTTGGCGCAGTACTCCATTTCGTCGACGATGTTGCTGGCCGAGCGAGTGCGGTACTTGTGGGGCACGTTGCAGAAGGTGCAGTTGTGTGGACAGCCACGGCTGGACATAAGCGTCGTTGCCCGCGCTTCCTTCATGCCCGGAGTGTAGTAGCGGTCCGGGGAAAGCCCGGCTCTGTCGGGGAATGCGTAAATGTCGAGGTCCTTGGTGGGCTCAGTCTTGTCGTTGACCACCGACATTCCATTTTCGCCACGGTAGGAGACATTCTTGATCTTGCGCCAGTTGGTGTTGGCCTGGAGGCAGTCCAGCAGTTCGGTCAGTGGGTCTTCACCATCTCCTCGGATTGCTGCGTCGATCCCTGGGAACAGGGCCGCTTCTTCCGGGAAGGAGGTCACATGTGAGCCGCCAATGACGACGAAGAGGTTGGGCATGAGGGCGCGGGTCGCTTCGATAACCTCACGCACATTAATGAGGTTGTGCGAGTTGGATGTGACACCCAGGACATCAGGTCTAACCGCAGCTATCTGTTTGCCCGTTTCCTCGGCAGTCCAGCCTCGCTCCACGGCATCAAACTGCACCACTTCGTGATTGGTGTGGGCCTTCAAATGACCGGAGAGATACATGATGCCCATGGGTGGGAAGAGGTAGGCATCGGGGCCGTTGAAGATATCGGGCACACCGGCCCATACCTGGTGAATTTTTGGGGGATTTACAAGACAGATACGCATCGCATCACCAATTATTGGAGGAGCGTTCGACCCTGGCAAGAAATTCTGCGGGCAGGGTCCGATAACAGTAAGATTGCAAGCTTCTCAAGGGGCTCATGAGTTTGCCTCCTTGTCAGTCTTGCGGTGGAGCCGTTCACGAGCGACGTTGGCCTCTGCACCGGAATCCTGACTTCCGATGTCGGTAGAGATTTCCCCCTTGCCGCAGTTGGCGGAAACCGCATCATCGAAAATCCAAGGGTCGCATGCGGTGATGAAGCCCAACAGAATCGGTCGTCGCTTGATACGGGAGAGGTCAAACCCCAGCGCCAGCATGCCGGACAGCAGGATGCCGTCTAGCAGTAAGCTCAAAGAGCCCTTCTTCAAAACGGAAACGGCGGAATGGAAACCCATGTAGAGAGCCGCCCGAATCCGCCCTTTGCGCAATAGTGCGGGGAAGCGGTCGAGGCGCTTTTCGAGGTATTTCAGGTCCATTTCCTCGGCTACCGAGCGCCAGGTTCCCTTGCGCCGGGTGAGGAGGAAGTGGTGAATGTAGAAGCACTTGCGCACCTTGAAGATTGCGAGGAGAGCAAAGTAGAGCTTCTGGAAACGACGGACGTCATCCCGCAGGACTTTGCCGCCGGATTTCTCCACCAGGATTTCCAGGACCTCGTCAGGCACCAGGCACTGGTCGGCAAAGTCTTCGGTGGCGCGCCCAAGTCGTCGGCAACCCAGAAAGAAAACTTCCTTTACGAAGGAGTGTTCGCCGGCGTAGTCGAGGACCTTCATCATTTCGTCTTCGTTGGAGCCCTGGGCAACCGTAACCACAAGGTCGGTGGCGACGTTGTATTTCTCCAGGGCAGCCAGCGTGCGGGCTTTGTTCTCGTTCATCTTCTGGCCGCGAATCTCGAGGTCGTGAGCGTCGCTGAAGCCGTCAAACTGTAGATGGACTTCATCCATGCCCGCTTCCACGAGTCTGCGGGTGTAGTCCTCATCCCCCAGCTTGATTCCGTTGGTGTGGAGGGCGGAGATGTGGCCTCGCTTACGGCCCTCTCGCAGGATCTCTTCCAAGTCTTCCCGCAGGGTCGGTTCGGCCCCCATGAGGTCGATCTTCAACCGCTTGCCACTATCCATAAAGGAGATAATGTCGGCCATGGGCAAGTCTTGCTCTTCGTATTCGTTGGCGCTGGCCAGGCAGATGGGGCAATTCATATTGCAGCGGCCGGTGAGGCGCAGGATGTAGTCACGCTGCTTCTGGCCATCGGGCAGAA
>JABGOW010000301.1 GCA_018645275.1 Verrucomicrobiota bacterium | reverse complement strand
CGATTCCTCGACCCACTTGTCAGCCAGGTCCTCATCACGAAAGCGCGCGGCGTGCCCACCGCTATAGAACCCGATCCGGCTTATGCCGTTGTGAATGGTACTGTTATGCCCATGGCTCCAGTCCATCTTCAAGCTGTCGCGATGGGTCCTGCCCGTGGGATGATCCGGGGATGGCTTGTGATGGCCGACCCACAGGGGATCGGCGGGGTCGAGATTTGGAACGCGATGATTCCTGACGTAGACCTGCGGCACACGGTCATTGGTGGTGGGCAGCAGAAAACTGTAGTCAAAACCGATCTCGCGCGGTCCGGGTTTAAGCTCCCCGTTCCATTGCGGGCCCACGCCTGGCGCTCCGAGACCGAGGTGCCACTTTCCAATCACCGCGGTCTTGTAGCCGGCCTCTTGCAGAAGATCAGGCAAGGTCACGACATCAGGCTGGATCAGGGCCGGAGAGTTCGGACCCGCGATCCCCGTTCCCTTCTTGCGAAAGGCATAGGTCCCGGTCAGGAACGAGTAGCGCGTCGGCGTGCAAGTGGAGGCCGAGCAATAGCCGCTCGTAAACCGCAGCCCATCCTTCGCAAGCTGGTCGATGTGAGGGGTTTTGATGTTGTCCGGCTTCGCGCCGTAGCACCCGACATCCCCGTATCCCAAGTCGTCCGCCATGATGACAATGATATTGGGCTTGTCGGCGGCGACTGCCGCAAACGGGCTGACAACAAAACCAACACCGATCGCTACTACGCTGAGAAGGGTTCGATTCCAATTCATAATGCTTTCCTGGCTAGAATTCCTTGATACGGGTCAAAAGACTATAGCGCATAGCATGCCTGAAGCAAACTGAGGGATTGATCAAATAGGTTCGGTTTTTGATCAATGCAGACAATTGGCAGATCCAGGATGGCTCTTCCTAATTTGACTTCGTAAAGATGGGCCAATGTCTGTATTCCTAGGCGAGTTGATTACGATTACGAGCACGATTTAGGATTAGGAGGAGAGCAAATCTTCCTAATCGCAATCGTAATCGTGCTCGTAATCGGTTTTTATCGCTCATATATCGGGCCAGACTGCGCTGATATTCTGGCTGTTAAGCTCATTCACCAGCCGGACAAGCCGACTGGGGTCAATGTTTACGAAGTCAAACTAACTCAGCACGGATAAGTAGCGCGGTCACGCCGCTGGGGCACTTAACATCCACTTGTAGGACGGGAAATCTTCCCGTCCATTCTTGCCGTTACGGCCGGGAAGATTTCCCGGCCTACGTAAGAGAGTTTCATCCCTGAATAATGCGGGTACGTCTCTAAATGACCCAATGACGCGAGCCCAGCGAGCAAATGACCAATGACCGGGCCGCAGGCCCGTCTCTACCCCACGATCCCCCGCAAACATTCCTTCATCTCCGCAACCTTCTCGGGCATTCCTTGCGCCAGGTTGCGTTGCTGGCCGATGTCGGCTGCGAGGTCATAGAGCTGATCCCAGTGGCTGTTGCCGCTGTCGTAACCGGCATTGGCTCCATAGCGGGGGCCGTCAAGGGCCGGCAGGAATACCCAGTTTTCCTTGCGGACGAGAGTCTTGGCCTGGATGCCCTCAGTCACGAGGATGTTACGGCCGGTGCTGGTCCGCCCGAGGAACGCATCGAGCAGGTTCTCGCTGTCCACGCACGCTGATACGGGAATGTCCACCCCCGCCAAGGCTGCGAATGAGGCGCAGAAGTCGGACTGGGACACCAGTGCGTCGGAAATGCCCGGCGCCACGGTTCCGCTCCAGCGCAGAAGGAAGGGCACGCGCGTGCCGCCGTCGAGGCGACTGTATTTTCCCCCGCGCAACGGGCCAGCCGGATGATGGTCGCCAGTGAGTTCAGCGGCCATGTCCTCGTAGCCGTCATCCAGTACCGGACCGTTGTCGCTGCTGAAGATCACGATGGTATCTTCTGCCAGTCCCAGTTCGTCGAGCGTGTCCAGCATGTTGCCGACGCACCAGTCCATCTCGGCAATGGCGTCGCCGCGCGGTCCCAAGCCGGTGGTCCCGGCAAAACGGGCATTCGGCATGCGCGGCACGTGCGGCTGGTGGAAGGCATAGTATAGGAAGAACGGCTGGTCCTCCTGCCCTGAGCTTGTCGAACGGGTGTGGGCCTTCACGAAGTCGGTGGCCTTCTCGGCAAACACATCGGCCATATCCTCGTCGGTCCAGAGCGCACGCTTTCCGCCGCGCATGTAGCCGATGCGGCTGACGGCGTTGACGATGCTGCAGTCGTGTCCGTGGCTGTAGCGCATCTTCAACAATTCGGGGTTGTCCCGTCCGGTGGGTTCGTCAGGGAAGGGATTCTCTCCGCCGTAGCTCACCTCGATCGGGTCCTCGGGATCGAGTCCGTCCACGCGGCGGTTGTCCAGGTAGACACAGGGCACGCGGTCATTCGTGGCGGCCATGATGTAGGAGCTGTCGAACCCGATGTCGTTCGGGGTGCCTGTGAGTTCTGTGTTCCAATTTACCGCGGCGTAGCCCTTGGGCGAAGACGGGTCGGTCTCGCCGCTGCCGATCCCCAAGTGCCACTTACCGACCACGCCGGTGGCGTAGCCGGCCTGCTTAAGCAGACGGGGGAGCGTTGTCTCATCGTGTCCGATAATCAGCGGCGCATCGCCAGGCAGGATGGCGGCCCGCTCATTGCGCCAGGGATACGTGCCGGTCAACAGGCTGTAGCGTGACGGGGTGCAGGTGGCCGCGGAGGCATAGCCATCCGTCAGCCGCAGCCCTTCGCTCGCCAGCCGGTCGATATTCGGGGTCGGAATGCCGGTCCCGCCATAGCAACCCACATCACCATAGCCGAGATCGTCGGCATACATAATGATGATATTCGGTTTGCGGGGAGCGGAAGGAGTATGGGGTATCATAGTGGCACCATCCTATTGTCTGTGGATCCTTCAACAAAGCGGTTCAGCAGGGCTCTCGGGTCACCGGACGACGAATACAGTACCACCCGGCGGCACGATATCCACCGTCAGGTTGGAGACCTCGATGACCCCGGCCTCGTCAAAGTCCCAAGCGAAGTTTGCAGCGATGTACTCGTATTCCGACAGGTCCTGGTAGGTTCCATGAGTGCTCAGATTGATCGTCACCGAGATTGTCCCGGAATCTGCCAGGTCCGTGAGACCCGTATTGTAAGCCCAATCAGAGCTGCCACTGGTAGAACCGCCGACGCCGGTTCTGTCGGCGAGACCGTCAAACAGACAATACGTTTCTACATCGGTTTCGCTGTGCCAAGCGTCGCCGGCTCTTGCCAGATGATTGATAGACCAGACCGGCGAGGCTCCGGTAACATCAACACCTCTGAGGTAGAAATAGAGGCTCGGACTGCCCAGGGTCACTTCGTAGTCAAAACTGCAGACAAGCTTCGCGCCACTGTGGGTGCCGGCGGTGTTGTCGATAATCTTGCCAACGGGACACTCATACTCCCTGTCGCTATTCGAGAACGGGTCATTATCCACGGTCAAGGTGGTGGTGGTCATGACTGCTTTATGAGGCTCGGGATCGTAAGCATCTGGATTCCTGGCATGCCAGTTACCATCGATATTGGAAATGGAGATGTCGGCGTCCAGCGTCAAGGTCCCAAAATCCTTCATGATCGTCGTATCCGGAAGCGTCTCCACGGTCAGGTTGGAGACCTCAATGGTAGCCGCCTCGTCAAAATCCCAGGCAAAGGTCGCCGCAATGTATTCATACGCCGACAGATCAGTGTACACCCCGTGACCACTCAGATCGATCACCACCGAGACCGTGCCGGCACCCGTCAGGTTCGCGAGCCCGCCATTGTAAGCCTCGGCAAGGTTTTGACCACTAACAGTGCCATCAAACAGGCTGTACGTTGTTGTATTGTGAGCAGGATTGTCGTCTCCGTCAGTGCACCAGGCGTTGCCTCCTCTTGCCGTTGGGCTACCACTCCAGTACGGCGCGGCACCGGTTACATCGATACCGCTGAGGTAAAAACCGAGGGTCGGACTACCCAGGGTCACGGTGTAATCAAAACTTACCTGAATCCTCGAACCACTGTGGGTGCCGGCTGTATTGTCGATGATCTTGTGAACGGGACACTCATACGGCCTATAACTGTTAATAAACGGGGCGTTAGTCTGAGCTAAGGTTGTGGTGGTCATCACTGCCGCCGACGGATCACCGTAAACGTCTGTCGTTCTGGTATGCCAATTCCCGTCGGCGGTGGTAAGGGATAGATCGCCGTCCTTCGTCAGCGTCCCAAAACCACTGATGATGTCCGTCGCCAACGCCTGGCTCCCGTAACCGAGCGTCAACACGACAGCCAGGCCAAATGGGATAATTACCGCTCGTCTCACAGTCTCCATCGTCAGTCCTTTCCGTCTTCTAAATCTCTAGCCATGGGTGATCGCGACGACCAGGATGCCCAATGCGGGGTCCTCGTCGCATCCTGCTTGTCTTGTTCACCCGTCAGGCGATTCCACCTCACTTAAACAGGAAGATTGAGCCAGCGGGGATAATCTCCACCATCAGGTTGGATATCTCAATAGCGGCGTCATCATCAAAGTCCCATGCAAAAGCGAATCCAATGTACTCGTAGTCCGCTAGACTGCTGAGCGCGTAGCTGCGCATACCGAACGTTTCCGAGTAGGTGCCGGAGCCACTTGCATTGAGGATTTCCTCAGACCATTGTGGCTGAGCCCAGAGCGAGGAAGCACCGGAGCCCACGTTGCTGCCGTTGAAAAGATTGTAGACGTGCCCAGGCGGTTCCGAAGTGTCAGAAGGCGTATGCCAGCAAGCGCCGCCTCTTCCAGCAGTGCTGAGAGACAACTCCGGAGCAGCGCTAGCCGTTTCGTCCCAACCAACAAAGTGCACGAATAGGTTTGGCGTTCCCTGCGTGATGTTGTAATCGAAACTCACCTTGACCATGCTGCCGTGATAGGCGCCGCTTGTGTTATCGATAATCCTACCAACGGGACATTCGTACTTCCTCTGGTTGTCCGTCGTCCCATCCATGGTCAAGGTGGTTGAGGTCATCACGGCTTCTGTATCCGACCTGCCATGCCATCTGCCGTCGATATTGTCACTGCTGATATCGCCATCCTTTGTCAAGGTGCCGAAATCCTCTATTATCGTCGATGCAGAAGGTGTCTGCAGGACGAGGTTGGAAATCGCGATGGTGCCTGCCTCGCCAAAATCCCACGCGAAATTCACCGCCAGGTACTCGTACGCCGACACGTCACTTAGAGCATAGCCCCCCACATTGAGCGTCCCCGAAATCGTGCCGGACCCCGTCAGATCTGCAAGCCCGCCATCATAAGCCCAATCAGAGCTGCCACTGGTAGAACCGCCGACGCCGGTTCTGTCGGCGAGACCGTCAAACAGACAATACGTTTCTACATCGGTTTCGCTGTGCCAGGCATTGCCGCCTCTTGCCGCGTAGTTGATACTCCAGGCTGGCGAAGCACCGGTGACATCAACACCTCTGAGGTAGAAATAGAGGCTTGGACTACCCAGGGCCACAGTGTAATCGAAACTGAACGAAATCAGAGAGCCACTGTGGGTGCCGGCTGTATTATCGATTATCTTGGCAACGGGACACTCATACTTTCTGCTGCTACTCTCAAACGGGGCATTGTCCACGGTCAAGCTGTTGGCAGTCATGACGCCTTCATGATCAGCATAGCCACCAGAGGCTAAGTCACCGGCATGCCAGTCACCATCGATATTGGCAATGCTCAAGTCACTGTCCAGCGTCAAAGCCCCAAAATCCTTCATAATCGTCGTATCAGGAAGCGTCTCCACGGTCAGGTTGGCGACAACAACGACATCGTTAACAGGGTCATTGTTGCTAACAGGCCAGTCGACTTGAAAACCCACTGCGAGATACTCATAATCCGAAACATCCCCTAGCGTATCGCCGCTTAGATCGACCGTGCGGGAAAAAGTGCCGGAGCCATGGACTATGTTTGAGGCCGAGCTGCCGCTACCAGGAGCATACGAGGTGCCATCCCAGAGATCATAGGCGACGCCATCGACGAAAGGATTATTGTTCCACATGCCGCCATTTCTTGCGTTCAAACTGAGAGCCCAGTTTGGCGATGTGCCAGTTGTATTCCAACCACGGAGGTGGACCTTTATCGTGGGGGATCCGCTTCCCGTCATGGCATAATCAAAGGCTATCAGAACCCTTGATCCGGAGTGAGTTCCGGCAGTGTTGTCAATCATCTGCGCCATGGCGCCTTCGCGCGTCTTGTCAACCCCCAGGCTTCCGTCCACGGTCCACGACGTAGGCGTCATGACTCCTACATGATCACCATCATCAGTGCCTCCTGCACGCCAACTGCCGGCTTCACCAAGGCTGACTAGAGCGTCAGCATCGGTCGTCAGAGTTCCGAACCCGCCGATGATCTCGCCTGCAGATGCGTGCTGCCCGCACCCGAGCGTCAACACGACCGCCAGACCGAGTAGGCCGATTGCTTTCTGTGTGAGTGTTCTCATCGTCTAGTCTCCTTCTTGATGTTGCCATCCGCAGGCTTCAAGCCCGCTATGACTGTGCCAGCTATCTAACCTACGAGCCCCGATCCTGCTGCTCGGCATCGCGGGGAGAATGTCAGATCTCACTAGCGTTACCAATATAATACCGAAACCCATGCTCTCCCGTAAACTGAGGTTCTGATCAAAGATGTTAGTTTTCTGATCCTCGTTGACAGGCGTGGGGAATGGCGGCAGGCTAGAGGCACATGAGGAAATTCTTCCATCATCATCTGGATGGCTTGCCACGCGTGATGCCCATCCGCCAGCGGGTCGATAGGCTGGGTTATCTGCCGAACAAGACAAACTGGATGCGGTATGAATCCACACGGATTGTGTTCTGCTTCATTCTGAGAGGGAACGGGCGGTTGCACTGCGGGAACCGGTGGTATGATATCGAGGCACCTTGCATTCTCACTCACTGGCCCGGGGTCTTCGAGAAGTACGGCCCCGCACCGGAGGGCGCGGCATGGGAAGAGCTGTTCATGGGGTACGACCTGAGTCTGACGCCGATGTTTGATTCATGGGGTATCCGCCCCGCCCAAAAGCCGGTCTGGCCGATTGCCTCTGTCCACACGGTACGCCGGCTGGCAGATGAGCTGATCGACTACGCCCAGAACATTGAGGAGAGAGGGGTGGCCGACCGTATCGACCGCATTTGCCAGCGGCTAATCCTGGAGTCCGTGCTGGGGCAGCCGGCCCGGCCGGAGACCGCGTACGATGCCGTGCTGGACCGGGTTCGCGATCGGTTACAGGTCAATCTCAGTCTCGCGCTCGACACCGCGGCCCTCGCCAGAGAGTGCGGCATGGCGGAGGTGACCTTCCGACGCTACTGGAAGCGGCGTTTTGGCCTGCCCATCAAACATGACCAGATCAACATCCGTATGCAGGAGGCCTGCCGACTGCTCGTGAACACAAAGCAGGAGATCAAGGAAATCGCCGAGCAAACCGGATTCCAGGATGCCCGCTACTTCTCCCACCGCTTCTCCACCCTGATCGGCATGCCCGCCACCGAATACCGCCACCGGTTCATCCGGCGGGTGGACAAGTCCCCCTCGCTGACCGTGGCCCGAGCTTCTTCACCTGCCAGGCGAGCTGGCAGGGGCCGGAGGAAGGGGAGATTGCAGCATGGCTGTTAAGCTGATGCACCTGCCGGGCAAGCCGGCAGGGGTTTCGATACTCAAGCTTAACGGTTACGGAATCTACACTCTAAGCTCTGTTCTCGGGATGACATCTGGCGTTAAGCGTTATGCATCAAGGAGTTGCTCCGGCGAATCCGTAATCGGACCACTTCTAGTTGTCCCCAGTGGTCAGGCTGAGCTCAACTGTGGGGCCACGCTGCGCGGCTTCGGATTCTCAGCCACCAGCTGGTCGAATCGACGTAGCTGCAGGCTGACGGCGACATTGGTGCTGACGCCAAGAACATCGGCAACGACCGGCAGCGTTGACAAACTCAGCATACAGCCCCTGCACATGATCCCAGGCTGTCGAGGTCATTCGTCTACCGATTGCTCATTCCCTTCTACTTTGGCCCAGAAAGCAAATGACTATTTCTCCGTCGGCACCACGATACCGCGCATGATGATGTTTTGGCAGAACACGAAGAGAATGAATGTGGGGATGGCCGCAATCAGGATTGAGGCGTAGATGATGCCTTCACCACTGTGCATCTGTAGCTGATAGATCCATGGCATGAGGGTCCACATCTTCTCGTCCTGGCAGATCAGCAGGGCCATCATGAAATTGCCATACGCCACGTTAAACGCCTGCAGGGCAATCACCGCCAAAATTGGCTTGCTCAGTGCCATTGTGAATTGCCAGAAGATGCGGATCTCCCCTGCCCCATCCAGCTCGGCACTTTCGTAGAGCTCTTTCGGTAGCGAGTCGAAGAACCCTTTGAGCAGAAATATGGAATAGCCGTTGGCTACGCCGGGCAACACCAGTGCCCAGAAGGTGTTGAGCAAGTGCAGCTCGCGCAACATGAGAAATACGGGGATCTGCGTGACCATCGGAGGGAACGCCATCACCATCATCAGGAACAGTAGGATCTTGTAGGTCGAGCGCGGCTTGTAACGGCTCAAGGCATAGGCCGCCACGGGGTTGAACACCAGCGCACAGACAATGGCGAGCAGGCAATACACCGTCGTATTGTAGATAGCGCGACCGTGCAACAGGACGTACTCCGATACCGTCACCAGGTTGCGCGTGGCGAATTCCCATCTCAGCTTACCCCGGCGCGTCAGGAAATCCAGATAGTGCCAATCCTGTTGAGGCGGAAGCACGGCACTGAATGACGTGTATGTCGTCCCGCAGCCCTCATTCAGTTTTGAGATATCACCCCACTTCTTCGCCAGGTAATCACGGAAGGTGAACTCCACGCTGTAGATACTGAGCGATTCGACGGGCATGCGGTGCGCTGTCCCGGTGACAGGATCATGCCAGCCCTGCAGAAAGGCTTCCCAGTCCGATGCCGCCAGTCCCGACTCGGGACTTTTCTGCGGCAAGCGCACCTCGTTCAGCGAATCAAGGGATACGTCATGGCTTTGGTTCAGGGCGTCAAGCGTGCCATATTTCGCCTTCAAGAAGTGCTGATAGGGAACGGTCGCATGGTCGTCGACCCGAACCCAGAGCAGATTCAGAACGGTGCGCACGAAGGTTTCCCAATCGTCTCGCTCTTCCTGCGTCCGTCCTGGTGCATCAGGGCATATGCGATCAAGGTGGATTCTACCATAGCCTTCGTATGCCGTGCTGTGCACTTGATTGTACCGCTCGATATCATCCGAGTACTGTGTTCTCAGATACTCCCGCTTAAAGAAGCCTTCCACCGAAACGTAGTAGCGATCCTGCTGACGGGTGCCCTGCTTGAACTCGGAAAATCGTTTCTGGAACGGCGTAGTCAAGAATCTCTGGCTGCGTTGAAGATAGCTATTGGCTCTGACGTAGATGCGATTCCAAGAGGTGAACTCGGTATGCATGTCCCGGTTGAATTGATCGAGACTGCTCCCGCTGGCTTTGCCCAGCTCTGCTTTGAACCGCCTTAATTGCAGAGGCAAAGCGCCCGTTTTACTGTAGGTGTCGGCGGTGAAGAAGCTCGATTTCGGGAGTGTCACTTCATTCAAAAAGGCGGCCCACTCCGCCACTAGCTTGCGGTTCGGACTGCTTGGACAGGGCAAGTCCCGGAACGTTGGGGTACGACTCTCATACACCTGGCACATCGCCCCCAATTCCTCGTTGAAGAGAGATTCGACATACTTGCGATACAGCTCTGTCTCATTGACAAGGAACGGAGGGATGACTCGCGCGTCAGGGGTGTCGACGGGGGATTTCGTGCTCCCGGCCACCATCAGCATAAATGGATAGACCATCGTCAGCGAACCAAGCAGCAGGACGCCGTAGATCGTCCCGATGAGCGCTCTCGTCTTCAACGCCTTGCGGCCAATCTGTGAGATAATGGGCATGACTAGAGATCCTTGCTTCCTGCGGCCTTGAACTCCAGTCGCGACAGCAGTTTCAGTTGGTGGACCGTAAAGCCGATCAGCATGAACCCAAGTACCCACGCCATGGCGGTGGCCGGACCAAACTTGAGGAAGGTGAAGGCCTTTTTCCAGATATGCAGCCCCACCACTTCCGTCCCTGCAATCCCACCAGTCATCATCAAAACCGTACCCGTCGCGGAGTACCACGAGCCGATGAAGGCGCCCACGAAGTTAATCAGGATCAGCGCTTTCAAACTCGGAAAGACAATGAAGAGGATCTTATCGATGAAGCTCGCGCCGTCGATATCTGCCGCTTCGTAAAAGTCGTCCGGAATTCCCTTCAGCGCCGCAAGATAGAGCAGGCAGCCCGGCCCCATCCCCGCCCACACCATGGGAATCACACAGGCGACCATCGCCGTGGACGGATCTGTCAGCCAGCGATTGGCCTCAGGTAGAGTGGCGAACAACCTTACGGGTATTCGCAGGAGCGACTGCAATAGGCCCTCACTCCCCGGGAATAGGATCGGATTCGCCAGCGATCCGGCGCCAAGAAACAGCAGTAGACCGGCCAGAGCGAAGCCGGCCGCGGCCATCCTCATCTCGTGCACACGCAGTCGCCGCGCAAACGCCAGGCAGAGCAGGAGCAGCAGCACGCCGACGGCGATGAAACCGATCGCTGGGATCTTCAACACCAGCGCGTTCAACGCCCCGCGTTCCGAGGGCTCAAAGAATTGCTTCCAGAGCAGGACAACCACCATGCCGCTAATGACCGCTGGCAAGTAGTAGATCACGCGGAACAGGATCTTCCCCCGCGGAACTTCCTGGAGCAGAATGGCCAGAATGATAGGCGGGAGGAAGGTGCACCCGAGGACCAGGAAGCTGTATCGCAATGCGTGCCAGATCGAGATCCAGAACTGCGCATTCCAGAGCAGATCACCGAAGTTGTCTACGCCGACAAATGTTGATTTCAAGACGAGCTGGTAGTCATAGAACGCCATGGCGGACCCCCGCAACAACGGGATGTACTGCCAGACGAAGATAGAGAGCATCGCAGGAAGGAGCAGGAGGGACACAACCAAACATTTCCCAAACGTCCAGGCTCTCGGCTTGCTCACGCCGTCTGCTGCCGGGGGGCTAAAGATCTTGAAGATCCGCCTGAACACCAGGAAGAATGCCACAACAATTGCGACCAGAACGACGGAGGCGACAATCCTCCGAATCCGGCGCGCTTCCGGACTGATGATGCCGATCATCTCGGCATTGGCCCTGGCAGTGGCCGCCTTGAGGATGCCTTGCAGCACCTTCAGCCGCTCCGCCCTGTCCGCGGGCAGTTTATCGGCCAGCATGAGCTGCTCAGCCTTCTGGATCGGGAGGGTCATCAGGTCATAGGCAATGTTGCTATTCTTACCACAGGGCTCGGGCTTACCTGTCTCGATTGCAATGGCAAAGGACTCTGCCCAGCCCTTCGGCGACAGCCGCTCGATCTCGGGGTAGCCGAACATCTTCAGGTACTTCGGATTGATGTACCTGCCGAAACCGCCTTCGATCATCAGGCGGGTCTTGATCTCGGTCGCGGGCTTCGAATCGTAGAAACGCATGTATTCCCAGGCCGCATCGCGCACCACCGGATCTTTGATCTCGGCAAACAGCCCCATCATACGCGAGTTCAGCTCTGCGCCACGAATCCCTGTCGGGCCCAGCGGCACTGGAGCCATACCGGTTGTTTCGGGGTTGATGCGCGAGAGCAACCGCTCATCCACGTAGTCGAACTTCATGGCAATCTGGCCACGGTCCCACTTGAGACCACTGTCCCCGGCGTCCTTTGACGAGTATCCCCGGCGCGTCTTGCCGTCGACACCAATCCACTTCTCGGCACTCAGGCGGGTATAGAAGTCGAGCGCCACGGCGGCTTCGGGAGAGTCGAACGTACAGCGCCATTCGTCCGTGGCCTCATCATAGACCATAACCTCGCCACCCGCTGACCACAGAAAGGTAATCCAATGAAAGGATTCGTGAGCGCCTCGCCCCAGCAGCATTCCATAGGTCCCCTTTGCGGGATCGGTGACCTTCTGGGCGGCTGAAAACAGATCGTCCCACGTCCAGTCTTGCGTCGGGTATGGAATCTTGTGGGCATCGAAAAGGTCCTTACGGTAGACGAGCACCTTCCCCAATGCACCGCCCCATGGAATGGCCCACGTATGCATGGCACCGCCGGGCCCCTTGCGCTTGATGACCGGCCAGAGCTTTTGGTTGATTCTGAACGCCAGCTCATCATCGCCCATGGCGGTCAGGTAGCCGTCTTCAGGCTTATCCAGCGGATACAGAAAACCGGAACGAATATAGGTATCCGATTTCCGGAAGTTGACGTACAGCACGTCAGGGGCCATCCCTCCCGCGATCTGCAGCAGGTCGCCCTCGACGCCTTCGACCTTGATCCCGGTGGGCAGATGAAGTTGAACCTCCACATCATCCCAGTTGTGGTGGCCATACCTCTCTGGGTCCGCGCGATAGCGATCCCGGTAGCGCTGCTTGAATATAGAAGGAAACGCCTCCCTGAAGCGCTTGACGCCGGCCGCTTCGGCCTGTGCATAGGTTGAGATATCGACCGGATCCGGCATCACCGCGGTCATCACGTGAATGACCGTCTTTCCGTCGCTATCTTCTACCCAGCCGCCCCCGAACAGAAAAGAGGGAACACAAAACGACAGCGCTATAACAGCTAAAGTCTTACTGATGTTCATATCGCCTTCCAAAGATGCCAATAGTCTGCCTTCGCCATTAAAGAAGCCCGCAACACCGACGCCGTCGTCGATGTCCAAGCGTTCCGGCCGCAACACACAGGTGCCCCAAGCCCATGAACGCTTGATGGGCGCCTTCTTTGGCTCGTCGATCCAGATAGGAAGTTTAAGCAGCTCAAGTCGTTATAGCCATGATTATCGGCAGACAGGCCTGTTGTCATACTGTATTGCGACGCGATCCGAATTATCCCGGACGATTTCGCTAGACTCACTGCCTTCCTGGGGACTTGCCGTAGACACGAATCTGCCCCAGC
>JABGOW010000437.1 GCA_018645275.1 Verrucomicrobiota bacterium | reverse complement strand
GCCGTTTCCCGCATGGCGAAGGAATACGCGAAGGCGGGACTGCGTGTGGATGCGCTCATATTCGAATGCTGGCAACCCTACCCGTCCCGGATCGGTCCGGAAACCCGCAAGCACACATTTATGTATAATGTCCGTCGGCTCAAGTGATGGGATCGCCGTGCCGGCGAAACGCCTTCGGGAGATAGGACGCGATGGTGGATGAGCGATATCCCTGGGATTGAGGCGATGGCAGCCATCCGGGGATTCCGCAAGCCCGATTGGGGTTGGGGGGGGTGGGATGGCCTACCCCAGGTAGGCGCAAGGCACCAACCTGGGGCTCTGGAACGCAACCCCGATTGGGGTTGAAGAGTAGCGCGGTCGTCAAACTGCCCGCCGTCCAGACACGCGACTTTCCCGCCTCAAGTGACTTGACAAGGCATGCATGCAGACCAACTTGTCACAGGCTGATGAGGGTTCGCGCCCGGAAAAAGGGGATTTTCCCAGGCAAATAAGTTGGGCAAGAGAGAACGGACGCGCTCTCATGGAAGCAGATGAACTCGCAGAACTGCTGCATCGTGTGCAGGCCGGAATGGGAGAGAGCAAGATCGCTCTCCGATGCCGGTGTGCCAACCTCGAAACGGTTTACATCGAGTGCGAAGAGAAGGGCAGCATCTGCCCGACGACCATCGCACGTTCCAGTACCTCGACATCGGGAACAACTCGACGTACGTGCCGGCCGAATCGGTCGACGTGCTTGCCGTACGTCGGGCCTGTGATGAGGTCCAGGTCAGTTTCCGAAATGCTCCTCCCGACGGATACCCGAGCATCGAGTGTTTGGTCGGCCCAAGCGACTCCGTGGCTGATGCAGTTGCGCGGGTGGCGGAAGCCGTTGGCCGCGTTTTTCAGCTGGCGCTGCGCGAGGACTTGAGGTAGAAGACAATGTGGGCCAACAATCCGGTGGACAGCGGACCGGGAGAACTGCGCCGCTCTGCTTTGCAGTCTCCCGGCCGGTCGCCGGCCCGTTCGATTCAAGGAGGTATAGCAAGCAAATGAAACGACGTGAGTTCATGAAACTGGCCACAATCGCGAGTGCGACCGCAGCATTCTCCCAGCATTCTTTTGCATCACTTGCAGAGGGACCGGCCAAACCCGACATCCTCTTGATCATGCCCGACCAGATGCGAGGAGACTGTCTCTCCATCCTCAATCACCCGGCAGTGCGCACTCCGCAGCTTGATCAACTCGCTGGACAAGGTGTCCTGTTTCGACGGGCCTATACTACTGTTGCGTCCTGCATTCCCGCGCGCTACTCCCTGCTCACCGGGCTCTACCCCCAGACCAGTGGCGTAGTGGGCTTTCAGGCGAAGCCGTTCACAACACCGACCTTGCCGGAGTTGTTGGCAAGAGTCGGCTACTCCAGCGTACTCGTTGGAAGGGACATGCACCAGGTTCGTGGAAGCGGCGACTGTGGATATCGGGAGAACATTCTAGGACCTACCGGCGGGAGACACAATCAGTACGAGAAGTTCCTGAGGAGGACTGCACCCGAGACCGGCGGGCTCCACGCACTCGTCAAGAAACTGGGTGTGAGCTACAATCACTGGCAGGCAAAACCGTGGCCGCTGGCGGATGAGCTACACCCGACCGAATGGATCGTCGCCCAGTCGCGCAAAGTCGTCGAGGAGACAGATGCCGAGAAGCCGCTCTTTCTGACAGCGTCGTTCATTGCGCCGCACCCGCCGCTCTACCCTCCAAAGAAGTACTTTGATGCATATGCGAAGCAAAGGTTGCCGTCGCCTGCACATGGCGAGTGGGTCGACTGGGAAGCACTTTCGCCCAAGGGCGACGGGCCAGGACACCGTGTCTTGCTGGAGGGTGAAGTGCTCCACGCCGCCCAAGCCGGCTACTTCGGCCTCATCGAACACTTGGACAACCAGATTGCATCGCTCATCCGCGACTTCAAAGCCCGGAGCGAAAGAAGCGGACGATCGTGGGTCATCGTGGCCACGAGCGACCACGGCGAGATGCTGGGTGACCATGGGTATTTCCGCAAGTGCGAGCCGTATGAGGGATCGGCCAATATCCCGTTCATCGTCAGC
>JABGOW010000034.1 GCA_018645275.1 Verrucomicrobiota bacterium | reverse complement strand
TTTTGCTCTTCGTCACCAGCTTCCAGTCGCCCTGGCGTACGCCTTCAAATCCGTAGTACAGTGTCTTGTGCGGAGATTGCGCCTCGGCATCGAGGAACAGCGATGAAATATCTTTGCCGTCAATGATACGATCCGCAGGAACCTTGCCGCCGGCTAAGGCCGCCAGCGTCGGTAGCATATCCGTTGTCGCACCGATTTCGCTACAGACAGAGCCAGCCTTGATCCTGCCCGGCCACCATGCGAGCGTCGGGACGCGCATGTGTCCTTCATATTTAGGTCCACCTTTACCGCCACGCAGCGGCGCTGCCGTAAGAAAACTGGCGGGGCCGTTGTCGGACGTAAAGAAAACCAGTGTGTTCTCTGCAATACCGAGCTTCTTCAACTCATCCATAATCCGGCCGACACTGCTGTCTACTTCCTCCACCTGCGCCCGGGTCACATCGCCATCCGCCTTTTTTGCGCGTTCCGGTGTGACAAAGCGTGGCAAGTGCACATAGGAATGAGGGACATAGGCAAAAAACGGTTCGTCTTTATGACGACGAATAAAGTCGATCGCCGCATCCGTCACCGCATCACACAACAGCGCCTGGCTTTCTCCGTCCGACACACGCGCAATCGGCCGATCCTGCTTCATGACGGGGAGGGGAGCATATGGGCCACGCTTCGTGAGCGGATTGCCACGCGTGTTTTCTTCCCACATGTCATTGGAGTAGGGGATTCCAAAATACTCATCAAATCCCTGCTTCGTTGGCAGAAACTGGGGCATATCGCCCAGATGCCATTTCCCGAAACAGCCGGTGGCATATCCGGCATCTTTCAGCATATCCGCAATCGTGACTTCCGAAGGGCTCAAACCGCGCGGATCGCCCGGAAAAACCACATTCCCGCCCATACCGACCCGGTCCGCATAGCAGCCGGTCATTAACGCGGAGCGTGACGGGGTACATGCTGTTGAGCTCACATAAAAGTCCGTGAACTTGATGCCCTCTGCCGCCATCCGGTCTAGGTTGGGTGTCTTGTTGATTCTGTTTCCAAACGGGCCGATATCCCCGTAGCCCATGTCGTCAATGAACATGAGCACGATGTTCGGTTTCTGCATTGTATCGGCCATTGCAGGCTTAACGCTGAGCCCGGCAACTATACCAATCACCACACCAACTGCTGCTTTAAGAAGCGGTCTTGAATTTCTCATAATTTATTACCTTTCTTAGTTATTATAGTTGTTTTACCAAATGGATTTAAGTTCGTTGATGACGAGCGAGACCTTACCCTTGCCTGTGAGGCTGGTGCTCCGGGTTTCGGGTGCTGGTAAGGCGTAGCGGGTCGCCACAGCTGCACCATCGTTGGCAAACAGCTCAATCGAGCCGCGGTCCACGAGGACGCGGAGTTTGACCTTGCCGTTCACCGGCGGTGCGGGAAGGGCAGTATCTTTGTAGATGAATTGCTGCTTGTCCGCCTGATACACCACCTTGAGTCCGCGTAGGGTCCATTCAATATTTCCAGTCTCCTTCGGATCAAATTCAATGGTCGCATCGATGAGACCGGCTTTGATCTTACTGAGCGCATCTGTCAGCTCTTCGATCGGACGATTAGTGAACTCATGTCGCTTGGTGTAGAGACTCTCGATCTCCTTGATCGGCCAGCGGAAGAGTTTAACCCCATCTGGTGTCGTACGCAGTTCCATAGTCGTTGGGAAGGACATCTGTTGATTGAACGGCATCCCGACCTTATCGAAGTCGCTCTTCTTCATCCAACCGATGATCACCGTGCGACCATCCGGGCTATTGTTGAAGCTTTGGGCGGCATAGAAGTTCCGCCCGAAATCGCCCTTACCCAGCTTTTTGTCAGTGGTGAAGGTTGTGCCGTCGAACTCACCCATCTCGTAATCGAAATTGGCATCATACAAGAGCCATTTCTTGTTATTCGGATCCCCGCTTGTCTCGGCGTAGTTTTTAGACGAAGACGGACTTGTCCCGGCGAAGTTCCCGGACGAAGACGGACTTGTCCCGGCGTAGTTTTTAGACGAAGCCGGATCGATAGGAATATGTACAAAATCCATGCATTCAAAGGCCCATTTGCGTTCAAAATCGCTGGCCATCTTCCAATCCGTCAGGTTGTCAGAAGTCAAGAAGCGGACCCTGGCGGGACCATTGGGTATGTTCTCGTAGCGCGCCTTCTTTCGGCCACGCCGATCTTTATCAGTAATGGTTTTTTTGACCCAGAGAACCATGACCCATTTTTTCGACTCTTCATGCCAGAAGAGTTTGGGGTCACGTTCCTTCGGGTCGAGGCCTTGGTTGGGGACGATGGCTTTGCCCTCGTTCAGTAGCTGGAAGGTTCGTCCCTTGTCCGTACTGTAGGCGAGCGCTTGATAGAACGGTGGTTTGGCGAACGTGAAGCAAGCAAGGAGCGTCTTGACGTCGCCCTTCTGTTTGCCGAGCGTGTTATTGTGGTCGACCGCGCCGGTACCGGAGTAGATGACGCCACCGTCATAAGGCAGGATCGCATGAGGAAGTTGCTCCCAGTGGATCATGTCCTTACTGACCGCGTGGCCCCAGCTCTTGTTCCCACCCTTGGTGGAGACGGGATTGTGCTGGAAGAAGAGATGGTACTCACCATCGTAGTACACCATGCCGTTCGGATCGTTCAGCCAGTTCTTGCGTGAGGTGAAGTGGAATTGCGGGCGGTGCTTCTGGTTGTAGCCAACATCCAGGTAGGATTCGAACGTTTGCATGTCTTGTGCCGGTTTAGCGTTGTCCGCGAGCAACTCTTGCCCAAAGAGGGACGAGAGCGCGACGGATGTTACCAAAATGGCTTTCTTAAGATTCGATTTATTCATTATTTTAATTCCTTTGATTATAAATTGCTGAGGTACGACTATTTTCCGTCGCTTGCACCTGCTTGTTATTGCACCCAGCTTGACTTCAACTCATGAACACGGAGGTGGTTTACTTTGACTTCGCCTTTCGTACAGCTCGCTCCGAGGGAGAGATTGTCCTTCTTCGGCAAGACAATGCACGGCATGTAAACACGGCCGTCGTTGCCGTACACTTCGATCGAGCTACGATCCAACAGGATTCGTAGACGTATCACGCCGTCTATCGGCTTGAGTTTCGATCTGACCCGGCCGAGTGACAATATCTGGGTCTTGGCGTTGTATTGAATCGTGTTTCCGCGCATGTCGAAGATGGTGTCTGAGTCCTCCCGGGGTTCGAACTCAACTTCCAGGTCAAACAGGTCGCCCTTGAGTTCGGCCAGCGGATTCTCGCCCGCCTTCAGCACAATATTCTTCCATTTATGGGTTTTAGTGCGAAGCTTTTCGAGCTCCTTGATCGGATTCATGCGCAAACGTGGTCCTTCATCAGTTGAGTGAAGTGTAAGCTCCGACGGCAAGGTCATCTGCTGATTGAAGGGCATCCCGGGATACTTGCCGCCACGCATCCAGGTGATCTGCACCCGCCTGTCTTTGGGTACGTTGTGCCAGGTCATTGTCGCATAGTAATTTTTCCCCTTCACCAATCCTTGTATGCGGTCACTCGTCATGGCCGGCTTCCCCTCGAGCGTATAAAACTTGTGGCCGTCGAAGGAACCCAGGATATAGCTGCCATCAATCATTATCATTACCCATTTCCTGTTCTTTCGATCACCATCAACGGGTAACTGGAAAAAGTCGACACAGCCGCAGAGTTCATCGCCCCACTTGTCCTGCTCCACACGGCTCTCGAACTTCCAGTCCTTCAGGTTTTCAGAGCTGTAGAAGCCCACGGCCCTGAGCTTCTTGCCGTTCTTGTCCTTGAAATGGTCGTAGGTTGGCGCGATCCAGCGTTTCGTCGGCTCATACCAGAACGGCCTGGGCGTATCAATCCGTGCACCCTCGTTGTTCAGAACCGGATTCTTTTCATAGTCCGTAAAGGTCTGGCCGCGATCATTCGAGTAGGCCAGGCACAGCCCGATCTCCGTACGCAGGTAGAACGCTACGATAACATCATCTTCTCCTGTTTTCTTGCCAAGCTGGTTCTTCTGATCGATAAACGCCGCGCCGGAGAAACAGCTGCCATTGGCATCCGGAAACAGAACCTTCGGCTGATCCTTCCAGTGCACGAGGTCCCTGCTGACAGCATGGCCCCAGGTCATGTTGCCCCAGGGTAGCCCGACCGGGTTGTGCTGGTAGTACATGTGGTATTCACCCTTGTAGTAAATCAGGCCATTGGGATCGTTGAGCCATCCGGTTTTCGAGGTAAAATGGAATTGGGGACGCAATGATTCCTTGTAGAAGCTCTCTTCGCCAGGGATCGCATCGGACTGCTTCACGAGGGCGAAGCCCTCGTCCGTCGCGAGCGAAACCGCCACCTTCGCCCTCTTGCCCTTGAATCGTTCAATCGAGAAAAAAGCATACCAGTCCGTTCTTTCCGGACCGGACGCCAAGACCAGATCGTAGTCGAGGACAACCTTGCCATCGATGCAAAGTGTCATCTTTCCTTTCTGCCCTTTCTTCCCCTTGTTCTGAATGGGCAAGAGCAGATAGCTGGCCGACACGGCGAACTCCTTTTCGTGGCGACTAAGAGCCATTGTAGATGCATCATGATGAAGTTTCTCGCTCGCGTGGAATTCATTGTGCCAGCTGGATTTCAGTTCGTTGATGACGAGCGAAACGGATCCGTTTCCGGAAAGGGTGATGCTTCGGTTTTCGGGATCGGGCAAGGCGAAGTGGGTCGCAACGGCTGCTCCATCGTTGGCAAACAGCTCAATCGAGCCCCGGTCCACGAGGACGCGGAGCTTAACCTTGCCGTTCACTGGAGGTGCGGCAAGATGAGTCAAGTGGCTAACTTCACTCCTCTTGAGTTTAGCTTTGCCCTGTAGCAGTGGCAGATTAAGCGTATCCGTTTTTAAGAAGAATTGCTGTTTGTCCGCTTGATAAAACACTTTGAGTCCGCGCAGGGCCCATTCGAGATTTCCGGTCTCCTTCGGATCAAATTCAATGGACGCGTCGATGAGCTCCGCCTTGATCCCGCCAAGCGTAGATGCCAGCGCTTCGATCGGACGATTCGTGAATTCATGCTTCTTGGTGTAGAGGCTTTCGATCTCTTTGATCGGCCAGCGAAAGAGTTTAATTCCATCGGGTGTGGTGCGCAGTTCCATGGTGGTAGGGAATGACATCTGCTGGTTGAAGGGCATCCCTACCTGGTCGAAGTCACTGTATCTCATCCAACCGATGACCACCGTGCGGCCATCCGGGCTGTCATTAAAGGTTTGGGCCGCGTAGAAGTTCTTCCCGAAGTCGCCCAGGCCGACCTTTTTGTCGGTGGTGAAGGTCCGGCCGTCAAACTCACCCATCTCGTAGTCGAAGCTGGCATCGAACAGGAGCCATTTTTTGTTGTTGGGATCTCCATCGACAGGGAGATGCACAAAGTCCATGCATTCATAGGTCCAGTCGCGGTGGAAGTCACTCGCCACCGTCCAAGCCGTCAGGTTGTCCGAGGTAAAGAAGCGGACCTTACTGGGGCGATTGGGCTTGTTTTTGTAGCGCCGTGATCCCCTTCCAATCTTGTCTGCATCGGTTATGGATTTCCTGACCCACAGGATCATGACCCATTTTTGGGTCGGCTCATGCCAGAAGAGTTTTGGGTCGCGCTCCTTCGGGTCGAAGCCCTGGTTGGGGACCACGGCTTTGCCCTCGTTGAACAGCTCGAACGTACGGCCTTTGTCTGTGCTGGTTGCGAGTGCTTGATAGCAAGTATTCTTGGTCAAGGTGAAACAGGCAAGGATCGTCTTGGTGTCGCCCTTCTGCTTACCGAGCGTGTTGTTGTGATCGACTGCACCAGTGCCGGACCAGATGACTCCGCCGCCATAGGGCAGGATCGCATGAGGCAACTGCTCCCAATGCACCATGTCCTTACTGACCGCGTGCCCCCAGCCTTTGCTCGGGACCTGCTTGGTGGTAGGTTTGTGCTGGAAAAAGAGATGGTACTCACCGTCGTAATACACCATGCCGTTGGGGTCATTGAGCCAGTTTTTACGTGAGGTGAAGTGGAACTGCGGGCGGTACGTCTGGTTGTAGCCGGTATCCAGGTAGGACGGAAACGTTTGCAGATCCTCTGACGCGAGCAACTCTTGCCCCAATAGGGACGAGAGCACGACGGACATTACCAGGATGGTCTTCAGCCCGTTGTTCACAGGTAAACGGCCTGTTGATTTAGCCGCCCAACGGGCGGTTTGAGGCCGATATGGGGGACGGCGAGCTACGTTGGAGTTCACAGCTTTAGCGACTAAACCGCGCGCTACGCGCACGCGTTGCCTGCGGCTGTGCCTGTGGCGCTCGGGCCCTGAGACCGCCGCAGGCAGCCGCGAAGCGAAACAGCCGCTCTGCACAGGAGTACGTCCAACGTTGGAGTTCACAACTTTAGTTGTGCCCCATGCAGTATGTCCGTTGCGGTGTGGCACGTCTGAGCGCCGCAGGCACACCCGAAGGGAACCCGTGAACTCCAACGTTGGGCGTACTCCTGTTCTAATGGAATCCTGGATTTTTTTCAAGGGAGCTGTGCCCCACCCAGTATGGCCGTCGCAGTGTGGCGCAGCTAAAGTTGTGAACGTTGGACGTAGTCCTGTGGTGCATTGCGGGATCTGTTTCATTGTGTTTATTCCTTCTGCTTGGCGCTGAGGTCGAGCTGAGATTCCGGGAGTCATTGGGCTTCACTCACGACCGCGGGCCTCATCTGCCACCCCTTCACTTCTGAAACCTCCATCGCTCCCCCCTCGCTGAACAGGCAGACTCCCACGTCTGCGGATTCGTAGACATGCTGCCAGACGACGGCCTGCTTATCGTTGGCGAAGACCTCTACCACGCTGCGGTCGATGAAGATGCGAAGGTCAATCTCCTCGTCGTCTTTCAGTTCCAGCGGGGCCGTGGCGCCACCCACATGCAGACTCTTGGTGCCAGGCTCCACCACCACATCCAGTCCCTTGCCGTTGTTCTGGTCGCATAAGACCTTGACCCCGTATCGACCGGCGTCGCCCTGCCTGATCGTCACCATCAGCTCCATCGTGTCGCCCGAGATGTCCTTCAGGCGGTGGGGGGCTCCAGCTTTCACGCTGATATTGCGCGCCGTCTTGAGGCCACGACGCAACTGTTCCAGCTCCTTCAGGGGCTTGATGCGCAGGACGCCGTCTTCGGGCAGGCTGAGTTCACGCGGTAGCGAGATGACTTCCTGCCAGTTTTTGCTCACCCGCAACGTGCTCTGGGCGAAGAGCCAGGCCCACATGACCCGCCGGCCATCTGGCGTGAGGAGAGACTCCGGGGCAAACACATCACCGCCATGACCATGCTTGCTCTCGTTCTCCCCTTTGCGCCAGTTCATCCAGCCGTGAAAATCAGGGATAAACGTCTCGTCCTTCCAGTCGCCCAGATAGTATCGACAACCTTTGTTGTGACTGATGCACAGCATCATCCACTTGTCGCCTATTGGGAAAAAATTGGGGCAGGACAGATCGTCATTGGTCTTAACGTCCGAGGTGCGCGCTACGCCCGGCATATCCGGATCGAGAAAGCAATCCACGAAGTGAAAGGTCTTCATGTCTGTGGTCTTCAAGAGGGCTGGCTGACTCTCCGGTGACAGAGGGTGAGAGCCAATTAAGACATACGTGGTATCTCCCACCACCCAGGCATCGGGATCCCAATGCTTTTCGCTCATTTTGGCGCCATCCTGCCCGGGCCCAAAGGTGGGCTCAACGGTCGTCAACAGCTCCCACTGCTCCAGTTGATCATCCATCGGAGTCAGTATGGTGATCTTTTTGCTGGATTTACCAATGATCGTCGGAACACCCTCCGTGCTCAGGAACATCGTGCCACTGAGTCCACCGAAATTCGTTTCCGGATGGTGCTTCCAATGCACCATGTCCTTGCTGGAGACATGGGCAAAGTTGCGGCGTCTTGTCTCTAGATTTCGGGCTGCGATATAGAAAAGGTGATATCGGCCCTTCCAACAAAACGCAAAGTTAGGATCGGCGATATGCGATCTCTTGGCTTGGCTGACCAGGTGATACACCGGCCGGGTGGGGTCGTTCAGTGTGTGTGCCGGCTGCTTCGGAGGCGAAGCTTCAGCACCTCCAGCCAAGGCGCTCGATGCCCATCCGGTCACCATTGCCATCAGCATCACTACAATCGTCTTTTCAATCCGTGTTTTCAGTTGTTTCATGGCGTGGCCTCAGCCTGGACCGGGATTTCGGCGCCCATGTGAAGGACCACGGGGCCCAGCAGTCCGGCGGGAGTCAGCGGCCATTTGGCGGAGCGCGGCGGGTTACTGGTCCAGGTCTTTCGTTTGGCCTTGGGGCGGGTGAGATCGTAGATGAGTTGGTTGCGCCAGGTGTTGGTGATTTTTACCTCCAATTGGTTGTTGGTGTTGCGCAGGAACGGACCAATGTCGAAGCGATAGGGCGGTGCCCACCGGGTGCCCACCCGGTGGCCGTTACACCATAGTTCGGCGATGTTGGCGACCTCGCCCAGATCCAGCATCACCGGACCTTCCCCTTGCCGCGGGGGCAAGGTTCTACGGTAGGTCACGGTGCCGGAGTAGTGGCGGACGGCCGGGTTTGTGTGTTCGGTCAGGGAGCGCAAGGCGGGCATCTCCACCTGCTTCGGCGTGTCCCAGCCCGGTTCGAAGGCGCATGACCAGGGCCCGGAGACCACCTGTTGCAGGGCTTGGACCTGGTGGTGCTGTTTTCGGCCCCGGTCATCGATCAGGGTGATGCGGCCGGATGTCCAGGCGGTTAATCCCCGCGAGGTGAGTTCGCACGTCACCATCCCAGGGGCTTGTGTCATGGTGTCCAGGGTAATGGCCTGGCGCTCGTTCACGGTACGTGTCTGCTGTTTTCCGTCTATGGCATACGTCAGCCGAAACTTCTTTGGGGTGCCAGGGATGGGATCGCTGGCCAGGTTGTTGTGGCCAGATACCTGGACCGCGCCCCCGGCCACCTCTTGTTGCAGGATTTTGGTGACGTCCAGGCAGTGCTTGGGATCCTCCAGGATGCCGTACTCTGCCCGAATGATCTCGATCTTCGTTCCACTCTCCTGGTAAACCCATCCGGGGCTGCTGTCCAGCACGGTCTGGCCGTCAAGCCGCACCGTGGCCCAGGCATGGTCCGGGGCTGCTGTCCGGAAGACCACAATGGCGCTGCCATGGGCGGCGAAGTCCAGGGCCACATGCGTATGCTCTGCGCCGTCCTGCCAGACCGACAGGGGCCGGGTGATCCCGGTGTGGGGATCCCACCGCTCCGGCACCTTGCCTTTGATCCGGAAGCCCAGGCTGGCATGCACGGGATCCGGATCTTGATTGGACAGGAAATAGATGTCGGCATCCCCGACTTTCCGGTGTATCCAGGCGATGTTGGCCGCGTTCGGAACGACCACATCCGCCACGATGCCTTCCGCGGTCAGCACCTCGTCCAGAGGGCGGCCCCAGTAGACCTTGCCCCGCCCGACCTGTTGAACGCCGGAAGGCGTGTTGCCCCAAAGACGGTCGGCAATGGATTGCAGGACCTTCCGGTCCGCGGCATCATCCATCAGACTGGGGGAGGTTTGCGGTTTGTCGCCCAGAACCACCGCCCCTGCCTGCACCAGTTCGAGAAGCCGCTCCGCGGTCGAGCGCAGCATGCGCCCTGAATCCCGAAGCCGGATCAGGCGGTAGTCGCCGCCATCCCGTACATGTAGCCGCCCCGCGTTCACGGAAAGCCGGTCGTGCAACACTTCGGCGTTCAAGTGGTCGAAACGGTAGCCCTCCACAAAGGGGGTGTCTTGAGCCGGCGGGACGTCAAGGTTGTCGCCCAGGTACCACAGCACATCGGCGACATACTCGCCCTGTTGCAGCAGGTATTGACAGCGCGACAGGTAGTCGATCCAGGCGGGGGTGTGCCGCCACCAGGTCTGTCCGCGCACCAGAGGAAAGCCGATGCCGCTGCCGAAGGTGGAGCCGGGGTAGACCTCCTTTTGCGGGGTGTGGGTGAAGGTGTGAAACACCAGGTGGTTCACCCCGAGGGTGAAGTTGTGGTCGATGAGGTACTTCACTGAGAAGGGATGCTCCGTCCACTGCACCCCGAACTGGGTGCAAGCCTCAGCGGCCACCTGGCGCTTGTTGTAGAGATGGGCGGCCGAGGCGGCGCAGCCCACCGGTTTGCCGTTCCGGTTCTGGGCCGAAGGCGGGCCGGGGTACCAGAATTCAGTCATGGGAACATCCACCACCCCGTAATATCGCAGAGGATCACCGGGCAGGACCTCGCCGGTCGCCCCTTCGGTGTAGGTGACGGCACCGAAGGCTTCCTGGCCGATTTTTTGGAAGTGGGCAAAGAAGTTCTCGACGAACAGATCGTCCATGGTCTCGCGCAGGTCGCGCAGGAAGCGTTCGGTGTGCTCGGCATCCTGCACGATGTAGCCCATTATGGCCGGGAGCCAGGGGCGCATGGTATAGCCGCGGCGTTGCTCAAATTCCCGGAACAGGAGATCGCGGTGCATGGTCCAGGTCGGCACGAAGCGTTCCCAACTGTCGATCAGGAGTCCGTAGAGTTTGCCGTCGCCGCAGGGACCGCCCGGTTTGGCCAGGTCGCCGATCATGCCCTTCCGCAGATGGTTCTCGATGGCGGTTTTGTCCAGCTTACTGCACTCCCAGCCAGTTGCTTCCCGGGTCGCCGGCCCGTTTTTTTGCTTCATGTTCACGTGTCCGAGCCGGGCCACCGTCCAGTTCCCAGCTGGCGGGGTCCAGTTCAGTCGGCCGGTGGCGTCCATCCGGTCGGTCAGGTCGATGACCTGGTTTTTCCGGATACAGGCCGCGTCCGGATAGGCCATGCCGGTTTCCAGTTCCAGGCTGCGGCACACCGCGGCGGCCTTCGCTTCCCAGTTGTCCAGGCGTGAGCGGGGCAGCAGCCGAATGAAAGAAGGGGCGAGGGCATGTCGCCCCTGGAAGGTGATTTTCAGTGCTCGGGTGGTGGTCTTGGGGATGGCAAGCGTCAGGTTCTGCCGCCGGTCCTGCCAGCAGGTGACGGGAATCCCACGTTGGGCCACGGGTTTGGTTTGGCCGTTTTCGATAGTCTCGATCAGGATGCCCGCTTCCACCACCGGATACTCTTTGTCGATCACCATGGTGCAGATGGGGGGAAATTGTATACTGCGCAGGGTGACGGCATCGGCGAAGCGGAGGATGACGTAGCTGTCCTGGCCGTCCACCTTCCCGATGGTGGGGTCGTCGTATTTGCGCTTCGGGTTCGCGCGCCGGGCAGGTTTGATCTGCAGGTGCTTGTCGGGATCGAAGAGATGGCTCCAGGGGACGCGCGAATTGTTGGTTTCGATTTCCGCCGGTACAACGGGGGGAAGACTGTCGTCTATGGGGGTGGGAAAGGCGATCAGGCCGATATCCTGGTAGTTGCTGTCTTTGTCCTGGTAGCGCTTGTCCACGGTGAGGGGGGCGAGGAAGGGCTTCCCGCCTTCGGTCCGGAAAGTGGTGTGTACCAGTTCGCGCTGGGCCTCTTCCGCAGGGACCCAGGGCCCTCCGGCCAGGGACCACCCCGGGCAGTTCTGCAGGGTGAAGGTGAGGCCGAGGCGTTGGCATTCATCGGCGGCATGCCGGATCAGCTCCCGCCACTCCGGGGTCAGAATCTTCACCTGGGGGACGCCCGGGTAGACCGGGCCGTTCTTATTGAACAGTTGGATTCCCCGGATACCTGAATGCTTAAGCGCCTCCAGGTCCCGAGTCAAGCCTTCGCGGGTGATGTTGTTGCCGATGAGGTGAAACCAGGTTTCCGGCCGGTATTGGTCCGAGGGGGCACGAAAGGCCTCTTCCAGTGGATCCGCGAAGCTGGTGACGGACAACAGGACCGATAAGGTGAAAAACATTATATTACTCTTCCGACGAATACTCATTCGCATCTTCCTTATTTAACGTCTTAATCACGGGCGCGTTTACGCGACCTGTGCATGACCCTGTGCGGCTCTTCTTGATGATGCATTAAGTTGCATTACTTCAGCTTCCTTACTTGCCGAAACTGCGCAACCTGGGCGTCCCATTGCTTCTCTAGCTCTTTGACTTTTTCCGGAAATTGGGCCGCCAGATCCGTGGCTTCAGCACGATCGCTCTTCAGATTGTAAAGTTCCCATGGTCCGTCGTTGGGTTTCACCAGCTTCCAGTCCCCGTTTCTAAGCGCGTCATTACGTCGGTGAGACCACCACAGCGTTCGAGCTTCACCTGTGTCCTTCTTGAATGAGGGGAGCAGGCTCTGCCCCGGGAATGGAACCTTCTTCTTGGCTGGCGTCGCGTCCGCCAAATCGAGAATGGAGGGAACCATGTCAATGACATGCCCGGGTGTTTCCCGTATCGCCCCGGCTTCTGAAATCTGTTTCGGCCAGTGAACAATAAGGGGGGTGCAGCTTCCGCCTTCATGGGCCCAGACTTTGTGTTTTCTAAACGGCGTGTTGGCCACGGTGGACCAACCTGGCCCCAGGCACAAATAACTACCTGCCGAACCCGGCGCAGCCTCAGGGTCGTGGCCTCTACCGCGCACCAGCATCTCGGCACTGGCTCCATTGTCAGACAAAAAGAGGATGACGGTATCTTCAAAGACATTCATGGCCTGAAGCTGTTGTATAATGCGGCCCACTTCAATATCGAGTCGTTCCACCATGGCCGCATGAATCTTCATCTTTACCTGCTGAAATTCCTTCTGCTTGTCTGTGAGATCATTCCAGGGAACTGGGCGATCGACCTCACCATCTCCAAGGATTTCGAGCTGTTCGGAGAAATCGAAAGGCGGGCCTTGATCGTACTCGACCTTCGAGAGCGATCCCTTGACCAAGCCCAGTTTCAGCAAACGTTCCCAACGCTGATTCCGGATGGCATCCCAGCCGGCTTTGTAGCGATCTCCTACCCGTTCAATATCTTCAGGCAAGGCATGCAGGGGAAAGTGTGGTGCAGTAAAGGCCACATAGGAAAAGAACGGTTTGTCAGCATGATGGGTCTGATGCTCCTTCAATACCTCGATCACATGATCCGCCACGGCGGTTGTCGCATAAAACCCATCCTTGGCTTCTATTCTCTTGCCATCCTTGAAAAGGTCTTTGCATTCGAAGAAGGAATGGCGCTCAATAAGATCCAAGGTACG
>JABGOW010000482.1 GCA_018645275.1 Verrucomicrobiota bacterium | reverse complement strand
TGCCAACCGGCATGGAGTCGAAGACCGTATCCGCCAGAGCCTTCTGGACAGCCACCTTTTCGTAGAGCTGCTGATTCTCCAAGGTGACCGCGACATGCTCACCCAGGAGCATCAGTTCCTCGAGATCGGCCTGCGAGAACGGCATTCCGGTGACACGGTGACCGATGAAGAGCCAGCCGATGATTGTGTCCCGACCGTGAAGTGGAATCAGGACTTCGGCTCCCATGGCGTCCAGTGAGTGCTGCAGAATGGCGCGCTCGGCCGGGTTCTCAACAACATTCAAGCGCATGCGGCTGATAAGGTGGGCGTTCAGATTCATCCATCGGACCAGGGGGTCCTGCCGAGAGACCTTCAAACTCCGGGTGTCCTCAATGCACTTCACGCCCGCGCGATAGGCGTACGATTCCGCTTCGCGATCATAGGCGAAAATGCCAACGCGAGAGACCTTGGCACAGGTGGCGATCCCCTGGACCATGCTGTCGAGCATCATGTCGGCATCATCGAAGTGTTGGAATGCTCTCGAAAGGTGGTGCAATGATGGTGGTGCTGCCTGAAGCGGTGAGGGCTCCTCAAGGGCTTCGGCTTGCGCTCGCGGCGGAAGCTCGCGGCGAAGCAACTGGTTCTCTCTGACGACCTTCAGGTGATCCTGGGCATGGTTGACGAGGGCCTGCAGGCGTTGGCGTTCAACATCAAACCCTACAACCGCATAGGCTCCCATGGCCTCGGCTTCAATTGCGGGATTCGAGCGTGCGAGTCCGAAGGCCAGAACCAGCGTTTCGGGGAGATCCTTGAAAACTCTCGGTAACAGCAGGCGTGTCGCTTCCGCGCGAAGATCAAAGAGTACCAGGGCCGGGGTATATTGAGAGAGTAGCGCTTCAAGCTCGTGGGGCTCGTGAACATGGCGTACCCGTGCGAGAAACTTGAGGTAACCACTTACGCGGGTGACAAGCTCTTCATCTTGAGTGTATAGGAAACACTGTGGCAACAGGTTCATGTGTCCACCAGTCGGTCTTGCATCCTGCACGCCCGGTCCGGGTTCGTAAGCGCGATTTGCGCTGCTAAAGGCACCGTCATTTAGCGCATTCTCGCTGAAATAGGGCTTCCAGTCCAGCGTAATCCCTTGACATCATCAGGGGGACAATGGCCGCTGCAGCGGCGGTCGGATGCTGCGCCAATCGGTGTGCGAGCAGGAAGTAGTAATCCGGCAGTCCGGGGATGCCGAAATCCTCGCGCACGGTCTTAACGAAGACTTCGTGCACGTCAACAATATCGTCAAAGGAGACCTCCGCTGCCGGGCGCCCCATGAGATCATAGGTGAGGGGGTACGGTGGCCATTCACGAAGGGGAAGCATGTACTTTACGGGATAGATGATAACGCGATCCAGGTAGTCTTCGTCCAGTTTGATGCCATACTTCTCTGGATCCTGCCCCCACGGTGTTGGGGGGTAGACTCCGGCCGCGAGGACGAGGGCCGAATCCAGGGAGCCGCGAAGCTCGCGAATGCGTTCCAGGGTCAGTGCCATGCTCTTCTCTGTCTCGCGCGGTGTGGGGAAAATGAAGCTCCCTACCGTCCGAATTCCCGCAGCGTGGGCCCGCTTGAGGGTGTCGCCTGCCTCTGACACCGTGATTCCCTTACTCAAGCTCAGCAAGACCTCATCCGCCAGGGACTCAATTCCAAAGAAGAGCGAGATGAAACCTGCCCGTTTCAGGAGTTCAAAATCCTCTTGGCCATTGCTGTCGACTCGGGAAAAGGCGCAGAAGAACACTTTGCCCACTAGATCCGATGCGGCCAGTGCTTCGGCGAGTTCTGTGAGTGCACGTGGTGGTGGGGTTGAATCCTCGATACGGAAGTGGGTAACACCGCGGTGCTCATAGAGCCACTGCACCTCTTTGACCACTTCTGCGATCTCCCGTCGCTGCTGGCTGCGTCCATAGTTGGTTGGGCGAATGCAGTAGACGCATTGATTCGGGCATGCCTGGTTGGACAAGATGAGCGTGTAGACGGGAATCTTCCGGTCGAGGTCCAGGTAGACGTCATTGTCATAGAGTGGGGCGGGGTAGTCGTCAGGGTTCAGCAGGGAATGATCCCCCGTAGCGGTTTCTCCTGACGGCGCCCGGTAGATCAATGACGGGGTTTCCGAAATGGGCTTCCCGGCACAGAGGCACTCCACGGCAGCATAGCCCAGTCCCATGATAAGCCCATCGAAAGCTTGGCCTTCGAGCTCAAGAATATGGGCACCGAACCAATCCACCTTCTGGCCCACCCCAAAGATCTGCAGGTCAGGCTTCTTTGCTTTCAGTTCCCGTGCAAGATCGAATGAGAACTTGAAGCCAGCTCCGTGCCAGAGATTGAGGAAGAGTAGGTCTGGAGCGAGAGAGACCAGGTTGTCGACTTCTCGCTGAACCTGAGCGTCATAGATGACGTCGTGATCGGCGTAGGACATGTCGCCGAGGTGTTGCAGAAAGTCTGCTCCGAATTCAAGTAGCCCGGAGAAATTGGCTCGGTCAATGATGAGTGGGTCGTGCCCCGCTGTGCGGGCAATAGCCGCGATGCGCGCCAGACGTTCGCTGGGAAACAGGTGTGTGATCTCTGCGAGTTCTCCAGAGAAGTTGTAGATCAGAACTTTCTTCATGTATGCTCCATCGGGCCTCTCGCGCAGAAGGTCAGCGTTTTGGAATGCCGGCCGACATGGGGTGAATCCCCCGTTTTAGGCATTGTCTGAAGAACAGGTTCCCCCCGAGGCAGTGCAGTCTTCCCGGCAACAGGGAGGGCTTCAGCCAGGGTTGGATTTCCGAGAACCGTTGAACAATGGACCTGCCTGAATAGAACTTCGCATAGGCATCAATGTACGTGTTGTAGAGGGTGTCCGGGCTCATGTGTTTTGGTTGAAACACGACATGCGCCGTATCGTACAGAGAGTAGTCTTCATGAAGAATGCGTCCGTCCGCCTGCATGCGCTCATGGAGCACAGTGCCCGGCAATGGTGTCAGAATGAATGAATACACCATTTTGATTTTGAGCTCGCGCATGAAGTCGAATGACGTGTAGATGCTCTCCGGAGTATCACCGTCGAATCCAAAAACGAGATTTGGCAGAGGATTGATTCCTGCATCTCTGAAGGCATTGAGCTGCACGGCAACGTCACGCTTAAGGTTAAAGGACTTGTTCACCGATGCTAGGTTCTCTGCGGACAGGCTCTCCAAACCGATGAAGAGCCCTACGCACCCGGATGCGGCAGCCAGTCGCAGCAGCTCGGGGTCCCGCGCGGCGAGAATGTGACTTGAAGATATCCATCTGATCTTGAGTGGAATGAGAGCTCGAAAAAGTTCTTTTGCACGCTCGGGGTTGATACAGATATTGTCGTCGACAAAGAAGACATAGGACTCGGGGAACTGTCGGAGCTCTTCAACGACCTCGTCGATTGGGCGAAAGCGCATTTTTCTGCCAAAATAGCGCGTCACAAAACAGAAATCACAGTTGTGAGGACAACCTCGTGACGTTTCAATAGGGATTCGGATTGTCGTCTGCTTTGAGGCCGCTCGGGAGGCCCGCATGTAGCAATCCTGATTCATGAGGTCGAACCGTGCCGGTACCATGTTCTCCATCGTGAAGGGCTTGTCGGCCTCATAAACAGGTTTGAGTGTCCCCTGCCTGAAGTCGTTCAGGATCCCACTCCAGAGGTACTCCGCCTCTCCTCTGACGAGCACATCTACGTGAGGGGTGACGTAGTCAGGAACAGAGCATGCACCCGTGCCGCCCATGATCACAGGAATGCCACGCGCGCGAAAGCGGTCCGCAATCTCCATGGCGCGTGGAACCTGTGGCAGAATGCTGGTTAGGGCAACCAGATCCACATCCGCGTCGAAGTCCACGTCCTCAACACTGTCATCAATAAGCGTGATGTCGAAGTCCGGCGGGGTTAGCCCTGCGAGGTACGGCAGCGCACGAGTTGGAGAAAGGCTTTTCTCGAACTTGAGCGGTGCACCGTCCAGAATCTGGGACGGCTTGATCATCAACAGCTTTGGCATACGGCGATTCCTGCACAGAAGCGAGGCTTCAGGCTAAATCACACCCGCCACTTCATCGTGACGGGGTGGTCTGGCATCGTTTTCGGCAATACGGGAGTTACAGATAGTAGCTGTAGGAGAGCGTCACGATGTGAGAATCGGTCTCGTACGTTGCATTGTATTGCGGGTTCTGGTTGCTCGTGATCTCCCGTTCCTCGATGAAGCTGTAGGTGTAGCCGAAATCAATGGACTGAGTCTTGCCTTCCCAGCCGATGCCGATGCCCACAGTATGCTTGTCAGCATCCGGCAGTGTTGGGGCAAGCGTTGTGTCTGGAATGGGGCTTTCGAGATAACGGTAGCTGCCACGCAGCTGCACCGAATCGCTGCATTGCCATGCGGCCGCCAACCCGTACGTCCACACATCGTCCCAGTTCTGGGGTACTTCGGTGGGGAGTCCGCCGGGCGCCTGTAGGTTGCTGTTTGCACCGATGTCGAGGGGCCTCGTCTCAAAACGTGAGAATTCAATCCACTCTACCTCTGCACCCACGGTCACGGTTTTGGACAGGTCAATTGCGTAAGCAAGCGAGACGAGGGTCGGGAACTTGATATTGGTTTCAAAATCGGTCCTCGATTGTATGCCGACGGCCGCTAGTGATGCCGGAACGCCGTTGAATTCTGCAGTACCCTCATAGTCGATGCTGAAAGGGGAATGGTAGACAAGCGCTGCGCGCTGTTTTTCCGTGATGTCCAAGGTAACCCCCAGCGTCGCTCCTGCGGCCATTCCGTCACCTTTGAGGTTGATGGAGCCCGTTGCGTCTGTGGGATTACCGGTTGCTAGGGACCAGGGCATCAGCTGTTCAAGTTCGAGCTGGGACCAGTAGATGTCGAGGCCCGCACCTACGGATACATACTTGCACAGCCGCGTGGAAAGCGTTGGCGTTATGTCTACAAGCGTCATTTCAGTGAAGTAGGGCAAGGTGCTGGATTTGGCCCACTCGACGGACTGACCGTATGGGGATGTGATCCCTAACCCAAAGACGATGTTTCCATCGCCTAGCGGGTTGACTGCATAGATGTTGGGGAGCGTCTTCAACGTGTTGCGCGAATCCGCGCTTACGGAAGGTGAGTCGAACGAGGCGTCTGCCTTGATCAATGTAAGCGAGGCCTGAACGGAGGCTCTGTCGATGTCGGCGAGATTCGCCGGGTTAACGCAGATGGCCGATGCATCGTCGACCATGACCGTCTTGGCTCCATCTAGAGCCAGGGCGGCGGAGCTGCCCGGTGGGTTTCTGAAGGCGTTGGCATGTGCGTTCTGGATGCCCGCGGCCATCACCACTGCTGTGCACACTACTGTAAGGACTCTGTTCGCGACTGCCTGATGCTGCTTGTTCATTTCATCCTCCTTCAGTTTGTCACCACTCCACTACTTGTTGTCGTAAGCTCAACGACCTTACCCTTATAGGGTTTTCCCGTAGGCGAGGCAAGCTCTGATAAGGATGACAATTCCCTGAGGTTTTGCTGTCATTCCGAACTTGTCGAGGCATCTCCACCATCACTCAGCAATCCTGTCAGCCCTTATGTGGAATCGGCTTTGGTCTGGACTTACCCTCCAATCATGACTAGCTTCTGGCTCATTGAGTCTACCATTGTCGCTTGCGCTGGATTGAACCTATTCCGCTGGCGCAGCGTACATCGACCTGTGAGCATGCAAGAGGGGTGACATGGGGCTGTTTTCGGATCAACGGGCTGTCGTGACAGGAATTGGCGTAGTGGCTCCCAATGCAGTGGGGAAGGTCGCGTTCTGGGATTCTCTCCTCGCGGGGCACAGTGGAACGAAACGGATTACGCTCTTTGATCCTTCGTCCTATCGCTCTCAGATTGCTGGAGAGGTAGCCAATTTCGATCTACGGGACTACTTGAAGCCGAAGGGGAGGGTGTCGCGTATGTCGCGGCAGACGCAGCTTGCTCTGGCTGCTGCCGTGCTCGCAGAGGCGGACGTGGGAATCAGCGCGAAGACGCTTGCGGGGTTCGGTCCCGTGCCTATCTATTTGGGGGTCAGCAGCAGCGCAATCGAGATCGTTGAGAAGGGCATTGAGAGAATGGCGCGGCGAGGCGCGGCAAGGGTTCCAACAAGCGTTGTTGAAGCGAGTTCTCCGCAGCAGGCTGCGAGTACGATTGGCGAGGAACTGGGGTTCCCCACGACGGTGCATACGATTGCTTCCGCCTGTGCAGCAGGGCTGGAGGCGACTGGCATTGCCACGGATTCAATCCTCGGGGGAAAGGCGGATCTTGTCATTACCGGTGGTGCGGATGCACCGATCACAAAGCTGTCATTTGCCTGTTTTGATCGCGCTGGGCTTGCGTCCGCTCGAAATGACGATCCAGCCAGGGCCAGTCGACCGTTTGACCGTGATTGCGATTCCGGGGTCATTTCGGAAGGCGCTGGGATTCTATTCATCGAGAACTATGAGCAGGCCGTGGCTCGTGGAGCCAACATCTATATGGAGATTCTTGGGTACGCATCGCACGCGGATCCCGGACTGGATAGACCTATGCTGGGCCTACAGGATTCGATGGAGATTGCGTTAGCGAACGCGCATAAGCGACCTGTGGATATCGACTACATCTGCGCGCATGGGCCCAGTCACCCTGTCATTGACCGGGCGGAGACGGATATGATTAAGGCTGTGTTCGGTGCGGATGCCTATCGGGTCCCCGTGACGTCAGTGAAGGGCAATATCGGCAATCCCCTGGCAGCAGCGGGCCCCATTCAGCTGGCGTCCTGCGCGTTGGCATTGCAGTCCGGGATCATCCCTCCAATTGCGAATCACGAGAATCCGGCTGAAGGGTGTGATCTCGACTATGTGTCCGGAACGGGTCGCACGACTCATCCCAGAACAGCACTCATCAATGCGCACGGACTCGGTGGCGGCAATACGAGCCTGGTTGTCCAGAGGATCGACGCATAATGGATTTCTTTGCTGTCCTCCATGCAGGAATTGCACTCACGACGCTTGCCTTGGGAGTGCTGGTCTTTCTGACGAATCGGCGGCGGGCCACCAATGTTGTCTTCCTTTGTCTGGCGCTGTTCCTCGTGTCTTGGCTGTCATCTCTTGGTCTTGCTTTCTACTTCTCTCATTTTGGGGTGGCCGCCCTCATGGTGCGCGTCTCCAATGCGATTGGGGCATTCGCTCCTTTTACCTTCAATGCACTGCGGCTCGCTATTGTGCATCGCGCTCGCCCCGGGCGCTTCATTCTGCGGCATTCATGGGTCTGGCTCATTTCTGCCGCTGCAATTAGTGCGCTGTGCTTTACCCGCATCTTCTTGCGGGAGGTGATTGTTAGCGGTGAGGGCATCCCCGAGCCCGTATACGGCCCAGGTTTCTTGCTCTATTCGGCATACTCGCTCTGCTTCTTTCTGATTGTCGTCATGAGGTTTGTTGGTGACTTACGCCGCCAGAAGGGCATTGCCCGGATTGAATTGCAGTTTGTGTTGTTGGCCTCAGCGCTTGGCTGCTTTACGGCGATCATGATCACCACGGTACTTCCCATCATGCTGAAGAACTCCCAGATCGTCAGCCTTGCCCCAGTGGCTGTATTGCTCTTCGTGGGCGTGATTGCCTACGGCATTGCAACGCGTCGCATCATGGAAGTTGGGAGTGTGCTCCGCTTGCTTGCCGCATACGGGTTGCTTCTCGTTTATCTCAGCTGCCTCTATGCGTTGACGCTGTATGGGGCTCGCTTGGTCTGTGGGACTGTGGGGATTGCTTCGGTCTCGATTCCCTATTTCCTGGCTGCGCTCGTCATGGCATTCTCGTTGGCTCCTGCACACGGGCGAATGCACCATGTCGCGAACAAGCTGTTTGTGAATGTCACGACAACAGATGTGAGTCGTACGGTTCAGCGTGCGAACGCGATTCTGCAGGCAATCGGTACGCTGGACACGCTGCTGGGTCGCTTCTCTTCGGTGGTGCTGGAATCCGTTGGAGCAGCCGATGTGATCATCCTGCTTGAGGAGAAGGGGCGTTTTTGCCAGGCGTATCCGCGTGGGCCGCAAGAGCAACGCCTTCCGGGCGGCTACATGCGCGAAGATTCTCCCACCATTCGTACGCTCGCAATTTCGCAGCAGCCGCTCATCGTCGACGTCCTTCATCGTCGGCAACCCTCACCCCTGATGGTCAGCGCTGGGGAAGAACTGTCTGCGATGGGTGTTGCCGGTGCCGTGGGTATTCGATCGAAAAGTGGTCTTCAGGGCGTGATGCTGCTGGGACCTCGTCTTTCCGGGCGTGTGTATGGGTTGCTCGAACAACGTGCACTCCAGATTGTCGGCGACCAGCTTGCTGTTGCCATTGAGAACGCCCGGCTCTACACACAGCTCCAGGATGGTAAGATCTACAACGATATTCTCCTGGATAGTCTGGTGAGTGGTGTGGTTGCAGTGGACAGTGAGCGCCGGATCACGGTGTTCAATCACGAGGCGGAGCGCATCACGGGGACGCAATCTGATGAGTTGATCGGAAAGGATATGGCATGCCTACCCGACGCGTTGGAACGCGTGCTAGCGACCACGTTCTCGACTGGAGAGGGTGTGCGCAACCGCGATGTCCGCATCCGCCTCTCTGAATCCGAAACCGTGCCCATTCAGATGGGTAGCAGTGTGTTTCACGGCCATGAGGGGGCGGTTTCCGGTGCCCTGCTGGTCTTCAGTGACCTTTCGCTTGTGAAGAAGCTGGAAACGCAAGTGCGCCGCACCGCGCATCTCGCCAGCGTCGGCACGCTTTCCGCGGGCATGGCGCACGAGATCAAGAACCCACTTGTGACGCTCAAGACGTTCTCGCAGCTGTTGGGCGAACAGTACGACGATCCCGAGTTCCGCGAGACCTTCTCGGACCTTGTCGGCAAAGAGGTGAATCGAATTGATCGCATCGTGAACCAGTTGCTGAAATTTGGACGCCCGGCAAAGGCTCAGTTGGTCGAGATTGTGCTGCGCGATGTCGTTGAACAGTCGCTACAACTTGTAGAGGTCCCCATGCGCAAAAAGGGGGTGTCGCTGAGGGTTGACTGGCATGTGCGATCAAGCACAACAGCGGGGGACCCGCGCCTGCTTGAGCAGGCATTTGTGAACTTCTTTCTGAATGCCATCGACGCGATGGAAGGTGGGGGGGGATTGCTTGTGACCTTACGCCAAGTGAGGCAACCGCTGCCGGGTACGGATGACCGTGAAGATATCTTGCCTGACCGACACCTGAGTGTTAGCATTCGTGACTCAGGAGTTGGTATTAAGGAAGAGGATCTTCCGCATGTGTTTGATCCCTTCTTCACGACGAAGAGCACGGGTACCGGGCTGGGGCTTTCAGTCGTGCATAGCATCATTCAGGAGCACGGTGGAATGATTGATGTGGAGAGCGAGTTTGGAGTCGGGACGACGTTTCATGTTCTGCTTCCGATTCGACGTCGTGGCAGCTATGTCGAGAATCCAGATCAGAGCGCTGCCACGTCTGGCGGCAACGAGCAAGTTTTAGAGGCGGTGAGCCATGGGAATGCAGGATAGACAAGACCGAATTCTCGTCATTGACGACGAACTGGGGCCACGTGAGAGTCTCAGGTTCTTGTTCAAAGACGAGTATGATGTTGTTTGCTGTGATTCTGTTGACGTGGGTGTGGCGGAGCTGAAACGTGAGGCCCCCGACGTGATCATCATGGATATCAAGATGCCGGGGAAGACCGGGATCGAGGGCCTGCAAGAAATCCGTAAGATTGATACCGATATCTCTGTGGTTATGCTGACCGGTTTTGGATCGCTTGAGACGGCGCAGGAGGCAATTCGCCACGGTGCGAATGACTACGTCAAGAAACCGTTTGATATGCAGGAGATGCGGAGTATTGTTCGCAAGTATGTCGATCGAACCCGTGTGGCCCGTGGGCGGCTGGGAGCGTTCGGCGAGCTGGAAGAGCTCAACAAACAGCTTCAGAGTGAGCTGGTTGACAAGGAACATCTCGCACAACTGGGCCAGGCCTCATCTGAATTTGTGCACGATCTTCGGAATCCGCTTTCTGTTATCTGTGGCTACGTTCAGCTTCTGATGGATCAGCTGCAGGAGACCAGTAGTTTTGATGGCCTCCAGACGGACACCGCGCGCGAGTATCTGGCACGCGTGGAGAAGAGCGTGTTCCGGTGTCAGGAAATGGCCAAGATGTGGAAGTCACTGGGGCAGAAAGATGAGATGCGCATGACACCATGCAGTGTCATGGAGATTGTCGAGGAAGTGTCGGAGACCGCGTCCGCCATTGCGAGTGATGTGGGCGGTCGCGTTGACCTCGTACGGGGCCCTGCCGATTGCGTGGTGCGGGGCGACAGCCTTCAGATCTTCAGGGCCGTTCAGAATCTGGTCAGCAATGCAATTCAGGCGTTTCCGGATCAGGGGGGCGTTGTGAAGCTCGGGTGGGATTGCTCCGACGATTGGGTTGCCATTGAGGTCCGCGACAACGGGTGTGGCATTCCTGAGGACAAGCTGGAGACGATCTTTAACCCATATTTTACAACGAAGGAAGGTTCCGGCGGCATGGGGATAGGCCTCTTTATCACGAAGAAGGTGATCGAGAATCACGCAGGCTCGATCTCAATCGTGAATGACCCGTCGGGGGGCGCCGTGGCCCGTGTGGAATTCCCTCGAATGCGTGTGGCCCAGCAATGAGCGGATCGAGAGTGCTTCTTGGGTGGGAATCGCCCTCAATTCTGCTTTGCTTGAGGAAAACGACCCCATGCTGAAATCCCTTTCGCAGATATGGCTACGCCGCGAGTTGCTCTGGATCCTGGTCGCTCGCAACATTAAGATCCGCTACAAGAATTCGGTGCTGGGTTTCTTCTGGTCGTTGCTCAGCCCACTACTTCTGATTCTCATCTATGCCTGTTTTGCGGCCATTCTGCGCTTCAACGAAGGCCGCCCAAGCTACCTTCAGTTTCTCGTGATCGGTATCATCGTCTGGCAGTTCCTCTCCATGTGCCTCAACGATTCTCTCTATGCAATCATGGGCAGCTCGAACCTTGTCAAGAAGACCGCATTTCCGCGCATGATTCTCCCGCTGGCCATGGTTCTTGCGAACCTCGCCAATTTCATGCTGACATGGATTGTGCTTTTTCTCTATCTGCTCATTTCGGGCATGCACTTTCAGTACCTACTCCTGTTGCCGGTCGTTCTGCTGGCCCAGACGGCGTTGTGTCTTGGGCTGGCGCTCTGCCTCTCTGCGTGCAATGTTTTCTTTCGCGACACAGAACACATTCTTGGTGTGGGAACGCTGGCATGGTTCTTTATGACGCCGATATTCTATCCGACGCAGATGCAGCTCAAGTTCCTTCCTGAGAGCGTGGCGTGGGTGGCTTTTCTGAACCCCATGACGGGCATTATGCGTGCGTATCGCCTGCTGCTGATGTCCGGCGATCTCCATGGCGTGGCAGGGGAATTGGCAGTGATTCCTGTGCCCACGTCCTTTCTCTGGATATCGGCTGCCGTGTGCGTTGCGGTGCTGGGTATTGGCTTTGCCGTGTTTCAGAAACTCCAGTTCCGGTTTGGTGATGAGCTTTAGGGTTGTGGGTATTGGGAGCCTCCCGAGATGACAGAACGTCCAGTAATTGAAGTTGAAAACGTGAGTAAGCACTACCGCCTGTCTGGTGGCGCTCGTAGTCTGAAAGCGATGGCGCTTGAATTGCTGCGTGGTGGGCGAGATGTGAAGACTCTCCGCGCGCTTGATGACGTGAGCTTCTGCGTTTACCCCGGCGAGACCCTCGGTATCATCGGCTCGAACGGGGCGGGCAAGAGCACGCTGCTGTCGCTTCTGACGGGCACCATCTACCCCACATCCGGCCGCGTCAAGACGCACGGGCAGATCTCATCACTACTTGAACTGGGGGCGGGGTTCCATCCTGATCTGAGTGGCCGTGAGAATGTCTTTCTTTACGGCGCAATCATGGGGCTATCTCACAGGCAAATGCAGGATCGTTTTGATGCGATCGTGGAGTTTGCCGGCTTGCATGAGTTCATTGATCAGCCGGTCAAGCACTACTCTTCGGGAATGTATGTTCGCCTTGGTTTCGCAGTTGCCGTGGAGGTCAACCCGCAGATTCTACTGATCGACGAAGTTCTGGCGGTTGGGGATTCTGCTTTCCAGAAGAAGTGTCTCGACAAGATGCAGGAGTTCAGAGATCAGCGCAAGACGTTGCTCATTATCTCGCATGATCTGCAGACGATTCAGCGGGTGAGTGATCGTATCCTGGTGTTGGATCGGGGGAAGATCGTTGGGCTTGGAAAACCGAGTGAGATGGTGGCCAGCTACGACGGCTTGAATCGCAAGCGAAATTCGGAAGTGTTTCAGCGGGAGTGGGGCAGTGGCCGCGTCCGAATCACCAATGTGGAGTTTCTGAACGACGCGGGAGAGACCGCAGATACATTTGAGTGGGGGGGCGGACTCAATGCGGTGATTCACTACCAGGCGCAAGAGCCCACAGAGAATCCCGTATTTGGTTTCTCGATTTCTGACGACAATGCTCGTGTTGTTCACGGGAGCAATACCCAGATCGAGGGTATCACCATCCCGCGGATAGAGGGAGAGGGGCGCCTTCAGCTCCGCCTTGACGATCTCTCGATGGCACAGGGCGTCTATCTCTTCTCATTTTCGGTGCATTCTGCAGATCACACAGAGAACTATCATCGTGTGGACAACGCCTTCCCGATTGCAATTGCCTGCGACAAATCATTTGAGGGATACACCTATATGCCCTCATCGTGGAGAACGGAACCGTGAAGACCGTATTACCAGACATCGCCGCTGATACCGCCAGTCTTGAGCTGATACACCTCGCCCTTGAGGAGGATATCAGAAGTGGAGATGCGACCACGCTCTCTCTGGTTCCATCGGATGTGGTTGTTGACGCACACATCTTGGCAAAGGAGCGATGTGTGGTTTCGGGGGGTGGGATTGCTCGGGCCGTGTTCAGGGCCATTGACGATGCGGTCGAGGTCGTGGAGGTCGTTCCCGACGGCGAACGTGCCAAGTCCGGTCAGACTATTCTCACCATACGCGGACCGGCCCGCACGGTTTTGACGGTCGAGCGGACGGCGCTGAATTTCATGCA
>JABGOW010000578.1 GCA_018645275.1 Verrucomicrobiota bacterium | reverse complement strand
CTCGCGACGTGTCTTTCCGAGCTGTATCTCGCGGACCACACGAATCAGCTCTTCGCCAAGGGCATCAATGGTCCGTCGTTCGATATTGCGCTGCAGGGAGGACATGAAGTCCATGCCCGCTTCGACGGAGAGGGTGAGAAGATCGAGGACGAAGGGAAGCGACTTTCGTATCTCGCCGTGACGGAGCTTGATCGCCTGCTTGAGCCACAGTGAGGGATAGAGCAGAAACCAGGCGACGCCAAGTGCAATGAAGCTCGGCTGTAGTTTCGACAGGAACTCGACCTTTCCGGCGATGGTTGATGCATTGACAAAAAGGCCCCATAACGGACCCAGCAGCAGAGGAAACAGTACGCGAAGCCCGAGAAACTCCTCGGCAGAGATCAGGCCCTCATAGCCCGATGAGACAATCTGCTTCGCTGCCGTTGCACGGGATCGTGCAAAGAAGGCCTTGGCGAAGACGGGTCTCAGGTTGGGTGCCAGTGGTAGAAGCAGGCGGAACATGATCGGCAGGCGCCGCTCTTTGCGGCGACCGTCGGCCAGTGTCACATAGCTGATCTGGCGCGCCGCGTGTGCGCAGTACCAGCCGAACCCGCCAAAGGCAATTGCCCAGCAGAGGGTCAAGCCCAGGATCTTATACCATTCAAAGACCATTGGTATCATCATACGTCTATCCTGATGATTTTGCGGATGATGAGTCCTCCCAGAGTCACAAGAAGGATAACGGCTGCGATGATGATCACACCGGTGAGCGAGTGCAGGAATGGGAGCATGAGCCCGGGATCCACGATGAACAGTGCAATGCCGATGATAATCGGCATCGCTCCAACGACGATGCCTTGAAGCTTGCCTTGAGAGGTGAGGGTGCGGATGCGGTTCTCGATTCGCATACGCTCACGGATGGTTGCGGAAATCTGTTCGAAAATTTCCGTCAGATTGCCGCCCGTTTGGCGCGCCGTTTCGATTGCCAGACAGACAAGCTGTAGGTCCTGGCTTCCCACGCGTTCCTGGAGACTGTTCAATGCATCGGAGAAGCTCAGGCCGACCCGCGTTTGTTGCAGGAAGACATCGAATTCCTGTGCGATTGGATTATCGCCGTCTCGGGCTACAGATTCGAACGTCTGCGAAATGCTGAATCCTGCTTTAAGTGCATTGCTCATGCTGACGAGCGTGTCGACGAGCTGAAGATTGAACTTTCGCAATCGCCGGGCACGAAGCACGGAGAGCAGGAGTCGGGGCGCTCGCAGCGATATGCCACCGCAGACCAGGGCTAAAACTCCCCCTACAATTGTGCCGTTCAGCGAGCGCAGGCCCCCGGCGAGAAAGAATATCGAGAAGAAGACGATTGCTGCCATAACCCAACCAAGCTCAGCCATGCGTTTGGGCGGGATGAAGAGAAAAACATCCTCAAACTGGCGAGCCGTATCTTCTGAGTATGCCCCGGAATAGGCATCTGCCCCTGAGTACAGTGCCCGCAGGAGCACGTAGGAGAGCCCAATGAAGCAGGCGCAGTAAAGAAGTCCAACAATCCAGATCATGGTTCTCTATTCGTAATTCCTTGGATCAAAAATTGAGCGGTCCATGGTCAGTCCGCGTGCAGCGATGTCTTCCAGGAATGTCGGCACAGAACCGGTTGCGGCGAAAGTGCCTTCGACTTTGCCGTCTTCATCCACGCCGGTTTGCTTAAACTCAAAGATGTCCTGCATGACGACCTGGTCGCCTTCGAGTCCCATCACTTCCGTGATCTTGGTAATCTTTCGAGAGCCGTCGCTGAGTCGTGACTCGTGTGCAATCATATCAACGGCAGAGGCGATCTGCTCCCGGATGGCACGCACGGGGAGGTCCATTCCGGACATAAGTACCATGGTCTCAAGACGCGATATCACGTCGCGGGGTGCGTTCGCATGTACGGTGGTGAGCGAGCCATCATGGCCCGTATTCATGGCCTGCAGCATGTCCAGGGCCTCACCGCCGCGACACTCGCCAACGACAATGCGATCAGGGCGCATACGCAGAGCATTGCGCACCAGGTCTCGAATGGCAATGGCGCCACGCCCCTCGATGTTTGGGGGGCGCGATTCGAGCCGGACGAC
>JABGOW010000105.1 GCA_018645275.1 Verrucomicrobiota bacterium | reverse complement strand
CCGGATCGAGAAACAGGGGGCGGGCGTGCAGATCTCCATGGCCCACAGGATCACCGTGCGGCATTGCAGTATCTACGACACCTCGCGCGCCGGCATCAACATCAGCGAAGGCACCTTTGGTGGGCACATAATCGAATTCTGTGACGTCTTTGATACCGTGCGGGAAACCGGAGATCACGGCAGCTTCAACTCATGGGGGCGTGACCGGTTCTGGCACCTGAAAGGCGCTCCGGAAGAGAAACTGCCCGAGTTGTCCAAACTGGACATCCTGGACAAGACCATTATTCGCAACAGCCGTTGGCGCTGTGATCACGGATGGGATGTTGACCTGGATGATGGTTCATCGCACTACGAGATCTACAATAACCTGATGCTCCACCGTGGGCTGAAACTGCGGGAGGGCTTCGGACGCAAGGTCTACAACAACATCACGGTGAACAACGCCCTGCATCCGCATGTCTGGTATCCGGAATGCGGGGATGAGGTCACGGGCAACATTTGGATGACGGCGTACCGGCCAGCCGCCATGAGAACAGAGGACCAGTTCAGTGGGGCGAAGGTCGACCGGAATATGTTCATGAGCGAAGACGATCGGGCAAAGTTCGTCGACAAAGGCTGGGATGAGAACTCGATTGTGGGCGATCCCATGTTCGTGGATCCGGCGAACGGAGACTACAGCGTGGGGAAGGACTCCCTCTTCCTGGCGTTCGGCTTCAAGAACTTCCCGATGGACCGGTTCGGGGTGCAGAAGCCCGCCCTGAAGGCGATTGCCCGTGTTCCCGAGTTTCCGGCGCCGACGAAAGCCAAGGCCGAATTAACGCCGAAGCAGGACGCATTGAGAACGTGGCTGGGCGCCACGGTTAAGGCGTTGGCGGGTGAAGAATTCTCGGCGTTTGGCGTCAGCAAGGAAGATGGCGGCATCCACCTTGTCGCAGTGCCTGCGAAGACCCGGGCCGCTGCCGCGGGATTTAAGGCGGGGGATGTCGTCCAGAAGGTCAACGGACGCCCTGCCAAGACAGTCGCGAAATTCGAGAAACTGACGGAGGAATTTCCTGGCAAGCCGCTGACGGTCACCCTCGTGCGTGGCCAGCAGGAGATGGCCCTGCAATTGCCGTAACAGCCAGCGGACATCAAACATGAACCGAACACAATTGGAGTATCAGGTGAAGATCTACCTCATTGGGGCGCTCGCACTCGGATTTACCACCTCAGCCTGGGCTGACGTGGTGTTGCCGAAAGTGATCAGTGACAAGATGGTCTTGCAGCGCGGTGTAGAGGCACCGATCTGGGGATGGGCTGACCAAGGGGAAGAGGTAACGGTCACCTTTGCCGGGCAGACCAAGCAGGCTCTGCCGGACGAGAACGGTAGGTGGATGGTGAGACTGGCCCCGTTGGCTGCCTCTGCTGAGCCCCGTGTAATGACGGTTCAGGGCTCCAACAGCATCCAGGTTGGAGGCGTCCTCGTCGGCGAGGTCTGGTTGGCGTCCGGCCAGTCGAACATGGAGTGGGACTTCAATCGCGTTGTTCCGGCCGAGAAGGCCTATGCGGCCGAACATGCGAGCAACGCATTGCTGCGTGCGTTTCATGTGAATGCGCACATCATGGCGGGAACTCCCCTGGACGACACCGTGGGTTGGTGGAAGGACTGCGAAGAGATGGTCGGTGAACCTGGCATTTCGCTGGGCTTGCAGAAAGGGGTGTCCGCCGTTGGCTTTTTCTTCGCGCTCAGGCTCCAGGAAGAGTTGGGTGTGCCGGTCGCCTTCATCGATGCGAACTGGGGTGGGCAGCGAATCGAACGCTTCATACCGCGTGAAGGATTTGAGGCGTTGGGCATACCGCATCGTCCGGGGCGGGCTCTGCGGCACGACGCGGTCGAGAGGAAACTCGAAGCCATTGCGGCGTCGGTTTCCAACTGTTTGGCGGAAGTGAAACGCGGGCGCCTGGTCCCGTTGGTCTACGAGAGCGAGATCCTGGGCCGCTCTGACAACGGCCTTTATAACGCGATGATCGCTCCGCTGACGCCTTTTGCGATCAAGGGCGCTGTCTGGTACCAGGGCGAGTCGAACCGCGCGTTCACGAACTACTTTGAATTGGTCGAGGCGCTCTCCGCTGGCTGGTCGGAGGTGTTCGGAGTTGAAGACATTCCGCTGCACCAGGTACAGATTGCACCGTGTGACTATGAGCGTGACCGGGCGGCCGGTTTGCCAGGCCCCCTCGTGAGTACGCTCGCCGACAATATCTGGCAGCCGCAGTACCGCGCCGCCCGGGAGATCCCGGGAGTGAGTGTTGTCGCCATTCATGACACGAACATCGACATCAACAGTATCCACCCCGCCCACAAACTGCCGGTGGGGAATCGTCTGGCAGCCATGGCGCTGAGGGAGCAATACGGCAAAGACATTATCGCTTCTGGCCCTCGTTTCGCCAGTGCAACGCTTGAGGGCGCTACCGTTGTCGTTTCTTTCACGAATATCGACCAGGGACTCAGTACCAAAGACGGCAGAAATCCAGCTTGGTTTGAGCTTTCGGCTGACGGAGAGGTCTTCGTCGCGGCCGACGCTGCGATCAAGGTCGAGACGGTGGAGGTCAGCACCGTTGAAGTGCAGAATCCCCAATATGTGCGAATGGGCTGGTACGACACCGCCATCCCGACCTTGCAGGATAAGAACGGGTGGCCGGCTTATGCGTTTCCCGCTCAGCCGGTGGAGTAGACGATCATCTGACAATCCAACTGAAAGGATGCAAAACAAACCATGAAGCTTCGCGTATTCAGCACCATTATGATAGTGACGTGTTTCCTGCTCGGCTGCGCGCATGACAGACCTGGACAAGAGTCAGCGCACCCGGGTGAATCCAGAGAGGAAGCAAAGGCCCCCGCCGAGTCTCCCCAGCCATTATTGGTGGAACGGAAGCGCTCGGCCGAGGCGGTCACGTTTCGCGGCAAGGCCATGTCGCTTACCATTGCGCCGGATGGCTCGGTGAGTCTGAAGCGGGAAGGTTCCGGGAAAGTGGTTTCCACGTCAAAGTCCAGAGGCTGGTCTGTCTACAACTGGACGAAAGAACGAAAGACGCGTACCAGGCCGGTTAAGATAACCTATGGTCCACGCACCGCTCTCGACAACATGGCGCAGATTGGTCCCAACAGGATCAAGCTGTGGTCCAGTGATGGGAAGTTTGAGGCCAAAGTCGCCATCACCGCGAACGATCGCTACCTCAAATTCGAACTGCTTCACGTCTCCAATAATCCGCATGGCGGGCTGGACGACGACTGGCCCGGGCACCGCGTCGAGTTCGATGTGCGGACGGACGCACAGAACGATGGCTGGCAGCTCAACACAATCCGCCTCAATCCAATGTCGGAGTTGAATCACCGCTGGAACTACTTCATCGAGAACGGCGCAGCCTTCAAGTGGCCCTATCCGCAGTGGGCGCAGACGACGGATCGTCCGCAGCCGCAGGGCGCAGTGGCCGTCTTCGGATTTGCGAACGATGCCGAGCACGACGATATTCTGACCGATATCTGGGTGGCTGAACCATGCTTGCCGCGTCCGAATCGTGCGAATCTCAAGAGTTGGACGCGCGAGGATGTTGATGCCTGGGTGGATGAGTGCGAGACGTTTTATGGCACGCACTGGCGCACATTCAATTTGTCGCCCACAAGAAAGACCGATGATGGACGCGGATGGGGGTTTGCTCCTGATTCACTCTTCCCTGCTGCAGACCTGGCGGCAGAAGGGGGAATGAACAGCATCTACCTCTCCCAGCATCACTGGCAAGACCACAATATCGGCAAACTGAAACCCGACGTCTTTCCGGGAGGACGCGAGCAAGGAATCGCCTGGAGAAAGCACTGCGATTCACTCGGGATCAGCCTCCAATTCCACGGATTCTCTCACCTGATCCGCAAGCCGGACCCCGATTACGGCTGGGAAGTGGTGCACGAAGACCTAGCGAGGAGCGCTCGGGGGACCTTGCTGCACGATGTCCCTGCGGAAGCAGAGGGGCTCACAATCCTGGTTGAACCGGACTGGGATTACGTGATCGGCATGAAGGAGGGCATGCTGCCCTTCTACGACATCAACAAGCTGCCGGAGCCCCGGGATTACAATGGCGGACTGGGCGGCACGTTTCCCCCGTACTACGAGGGCATGGCCAGCCTGATCAGCCTCAACAGGAATCTCTACAAGTACACCGTGTCGCTGACCCCTGACAACAAGTGGAAGATTGTGCTGGCCAAAGGCCGATGGGCTGTCCAGTCGAGGACGCCTTTGGTCGATCACAAAGCCGGGGATACCGTGGAGTTCATCCTGACCAACGCCAACGGGAACTACTTCCTGCCGGACAGCCGCTCGGATCTGCTGGTGCAGCAGGCCATCGGCTATGCTCAGCTCTTGAACGACATGAAGACGGGCGATGGTTATGACGGCTCAGCCTGGACCGAGGATCTCGGTTCCTGGGGGCTGCGCAGATTCTCCCAGCAGGTCTACGAGCGCATGGATCATCCGGGTGGTGGCGGTTCTGCACTCGGCATTATGCTCTTCGGGCATGTCGAGCAGCTCTTTAGGCGCCTTCAGAAGCTCAAAGGAGGTAAAGGCGGAAATATTCCTGTGTTTCTTGCGCAGCCAGCGATGCTGGCTCCCAGTCTTGACGATGCAAGCAAGGGGGCAGGGGGTAGTGCGAAGGGCAAGGATATTGGTCTGCGTGCCATTCATAGCGGACTAACTCTGGGGGTGGTCCAGGGGTACGGCCTGTGGAAGGACGCCGGCGCGATGCTGACGCTGTGGAGCGCGCTCAAGCCCCACCTGAGCCGGGAGCAGGTCAAGATGATCGCTGGCGCCAAGGATGGTTTCTACGGTGCTTCCGAAACCGAAGGGGGCTGGCAGCTCACAAAGACTCAGGCCATGCGGCGTGATGGCATCGATGGGAAGTGGAATGTGCAGCCGGAACGGCCTTCGGTGGCGCCCCGCCAGTTCTTCAAAGCAAATGGTGAGGCGCTTCGCGGGCTGAACAATCCTTACGCCCCCCAGCGCCCCGTGGTCGAGCTTCACGTCATGGCCGACATGACGAGTCGCCGAACGGAGAATGTCTCGCTGATGCCAACGGCTGCCGACGCGATCATCAACCCCGACGACGCCGAGCAAGCCCTGGCCTTCGCCGACGGCGTCCTCAGCGTTTCGGTCGACAACACCCAATCCGCCGAGCCCTACGAATATTACGCGCGAGGGGACACCGTTGGTCACTGGCTGCGCAAGACGGACATGAGCAAGAGCCGCGGCGTTGCGATCACGGTAAAGGGGGATGGCAGTGGCTCGACGCTGGTCTTCAGCACCGGCGGCTTTCCTCGCATGTATGCCGTGGATATTGACTTCACCGGGGAACGCACGATTGAGGTCCCGAATGGAGAAGCGGTTAACAACCGCGAGGGCTGGGACATCTATGGGAGCGGCACGATCACGCAGTTCGACTATGCCAGGGTGGATCGGGTTCGCCTGTTTCTGCACAAAGTACCTGCCGGCAAGCGTGCCAACATTGATGTCACCCGAATCGAGGCTATGCACGAGAACCGGAACACGGGCCTGATCGAGCCGGTACTGGCTCTCAACGAGGCCAAGCTCACTGTCACCGGCACCGTTCCCTATGACAGCTACCTGGTCTATGCAGATGGAAGCTCGGCGAAGGTCTACGACGCGAATTGGAACTTCGTGAAGGACCTGCCTGTCACGGCGGAGGACACTCTCAAGGCCGTGTCGGGGCAGAACACGTTCAGCGTGAGCGCGCCGCAGTCCCCTGACACCTGGCTCTCTTCCCGAATCAAGGTCGTGGATGTTGTGAATCGGATTACCATTCAGAAACCGAAGGAGTCCGAGAGGAGAACGGAATAGCCCGAGATCATCGGCCCAACGGCCTCGTTATACCTTACATCGTCAGAACCAGCGAAAATAGGGAGCTGTTGATTTGGAGTGCGGTGGCAGAGTCCGAAGCGAGCTTGCGAGCGTAGGACGGCGACACCGCTTTTGCGTCGTACTGGGGGGGCAATTGCGCGTGCTGGGGAAAAGCGGTGTCGCCGGCTCGTACCTCGCCTCTGCCACCGCACTTCAAATGGGGCCCCAGAAAGATGTGAGATATAACGAGGCCTGCGGCCTAGGCTACGACGAGAACTCCCCGTTGGGGCTTTTCGGACAATGTCTAAATAGTGGAATGAGAAGAAGTAAAGGAACGGCGCTTGCGCCCTGATTGATTACGGATTCAGAAGAAGGTTCTATGAAGAAGACCATTGATATTGCTGTTTCCGCCGCCATTACGGTAGGCGCGATACAGCCCGCGTTCGCTGTAGCCGACATCCCCTTTCGTGCTGCATTGCAGAAATCCGACGTAACGCTGACAGAGATGAAGGATGGTGGCCGAGAGGGGCTGATTATTGGCAATGGCGACCTCTATGGCCTGGTTTGGGAGCGGGATGGCGAGCAGTTTCTGCGGATGACCAAGAATGATATCTGGGATGCGCGTGTGGATACGTCTGAGGATGGGCCCATGCCAAAGGTGGACATCGCTGCAGGGACGGTGACGGGGAAACGGGGAGGGGGACCGAGCTGGAAGAAACTCTATCCACAGCCCCGCTGTGCGGTGGGAGTGCGTCTGGGGCCTGTTCCTCAGCCGTTCCGTGGTGATCTCAATCTGGAAAAGGCCGTTGTGACGATCGGTACCCAGGATAAGCCCCGGACCCAGCTGCGCGTCCTCTACGACCGCAACGTTCTACTCGTAAGAAGCCCTCATTTGGTGGAGCTGGAGGAAATCAAAGCTGAAACTCTGCCGCCAGCCGAAACCGGCACTACGGACGGAGTGCACTGGCTGCGGATGAAGATGCCCGGGGATATCGACTACAAGGGCATGGAGTACGCGGTGGCGGTGGCTTCCAAAGGAGAGCTCAAGGCCGTTTCCCTGGTCAGCTCCTATGATCTTCCTGACGGCGATGTTCTCAAAGAAGCAATCGCTCTCGCAGGGAAAACGGTCGCCGAGAAAGAAACCGTGCTGGTGAAACGTCATGAGCAGGACTGGCAGGAGTTCTGGAGCCGCAGCGGGCTTCGATTGGGTGATCCCGATCTGCAGCGCTGGTGGTATCGCATGAGGTATTTTGCCGGTACGCTCTGTCGTCCTGACACCGCGCCGGTAGGCATTATGCCGCCGCTGGCCATTGACCTTACCCCCTGGCATGCCGACTTTCATCACAATTACAACACCTGGCAGGCTTACATGCCTCTACCCGGGATGAATCACCCGGAGCTGGTGGACCCTTGGATCGCATACAACGACCGCATGATTCCCCGGTACAAGAATCTGGCCAAAGTCACCTATGGCATTGAGGGTATCCATCTCCCGATTTCCTCCTTTCTGCACGAGCCGGCTCCTGCGGACAGCAAGAGTGTCAATCAACGCCAGCTTTCGATTCTGCCCTGGGGGCTGACCATCGGCCTGCAAGGCATGACACTGCAGAGCATGTGGCAGAAGTACCTCTACGACCAGGATGTCGCTTACATGGAGAAAAGGATATATCCTTTCCTCCGTGAGACAGCGCGGTTCTATGTCAACTTCATGGGGCTCTGCAAGCGTGACGAAAACGACAAAATCAAACTTGGCCCCTCGTATAGCCCGGAGCACGGTGCGCCCGGGATCTACAACTGTCCCTTCGATATTGCTTATGTGCATTATACCTTTGAGGCTATGATCGAGGCCGCGACGGTCTTGAACAGAGACAGTGAACTTCTTAAGGAGTGCAGAAAGTTCAAGAACCTGCTCCCTGATTATCCGACCGCCCCGAGAGCCGATGGTGAGCACATCGGTGTGGACTGGGATGGCTGTGAGGTAGGGGATGTCAAAATGCACAACATCACCGTACCGGCTTCCCCCGTCTTTCCCTGTGACCAGGTGACCTGGTTCGACGATGAGGCCACGAAAGAACTCTACCGACGCACTATCGACGCGTTGACCTTCCGTGATGCCAACTCCCACGTCATGCTCAATATCGCACGGGCACGCCTCTCCATGCTCGATGCGACCGATAAGCTTAAGACTTGGTTTGAGACACGTGAAAGGCCCAATGGCCTATTTGAGTGGGTGGGGCATGGTCACGCGGTCTATATGCCGGAGATGATCGGCATCGCGGGCTTCGTCAATGAGCTCTTGCTGCAGAGCGTCGATAACAAAATCCGCCTCTTTCCCTGCTGGCCGAAGGATAAGGATGCGTCGTTCAGCCGCTTTCGCGCTCAGGGCGGCTTTATCGTGTCGGCCGAATTCAAGGATGGCGAGGTGGTGTGTGCCACGATTGAGAGTGTGGCGGATCGGAAGCTCCAGTTACTTAGCCCGTGGAGAACGATCTATGCTAACGGTGAGAAGCTCCCCATTGACAGTGAAGGAATGGTGACTCTGCATACGAGCCCTGGCGATGTCTTCACATTCCGATTCGTGAAGGGGCCTCCCCCCAATCTTGCTGAAACAGAGTCTACGTCCCCGACCGAGGGGGGCAGTTCTGTTCCGCTCACTGCAGCGAAAGAATGTCGGCAATGAAAAAGATGCCCCGATCAGCTATTGGTCTTGTGATGTGCGTGGCCATGGGTACATGGGTCTCATCCATATGCGCTGCCGAGAAGCCTAGCCGCCAGTTCATTAAGAACAGCCATTGTCCCGGAGGTTTGATTGTTTGTGTGAATACGAAGGATCTCGCCGAAGTCGCGCAGGTGATTGATCGCGAACGCTTTCTTCTTCATGGGCTGTACACGGACAAGACGGATTTGGTGGAGACACAGGCTGCCATTTCGAAGAACGGCTTAGCGGGGAAAGTCACCTTCTCGCTCTTTGATGGCAGAAACATTCCCTTTGTTGACAATGCTGTCAACCTGATGATTGGCGCTGGAAACAGCAAGATTTCTGAAGGAGAGATCCTGAGAGCCCTCACTCCCAGAGGGAAAGCTCTATTTCATGGGAACGTGGTAACAAAAGCCGTGCCGCCTGAGATTGATGACTGGCCGCACAACCTTTATGATGCAGGGAACACTGGGGTCTCAAAGGATTTGAAGGCTGGGTCTCCCAGGCATCTTCAGTGGCGAGGAAACCCGCGTTTCAGCCGAAGTCACGACGGCAACAGCAGCTTCCTTGCAATGGTATCAGCTGGCGGGCGAATCTTCTACATGCTGGATGAAGGTTCAACTGCGTTTCTCTCGCTGCCTTCGAAATGGAATCTTGTTGCCAGGGATGGCTTTAACGGGAAGGTGCTCTGGCGCAAAGCGCTGCCACAGACCCTATTGATGCAGATCGGGAATATAAAGAACAGTTTTGCCAATCTGGGGCATCGAATGGTTGCGCAGGAGGATCTGGTCTTCGCAACGCTTGGCTACAATGAGCCGGTACGTGCTATGGATAGTAGGACCGGGGACGACGTTTGGCAGAACAGGCAGACCGCCAATACTGAAGAGCTCATCCTGTACGATTCTGTATTGTACTGTGCAATCAATACATCTGATAGCAATAGCGTGAAACACGCATACCAGACTATGGAAGGTATGAAGAGAATCCCGATGGCGGCGGATCCGCGTAAGCTCATGGCCCTGGATGCAAGAACCGGAAAAGTCATTTGGGAGAAAGCGTTCAAAGCTATACTTCCATTGAGCCTTACTGCAGGAAAGGATGGCGTCTTTATCCATGATGGTACTTCTATTGTGGCTATGGATCGCAGAAACGGCAATGAGCTCTGGCATTCAGAGCCGATTGTTTTTTACAGTGCCCTCCAGACGTACAGCGGCGTCAACATGGTCCTGAAAGATGGTGTGCTCATGTTTGCCTGTGGTACTGCTTACCCGAGAAAGGGGCCTGGTTACAAGTCACCATGGCATAACAAAATCACCGCACTTGATGCCGGAACGGGAAGCGTGTTGTGGCGAGCCCCTCACTCCCAGGATGGTGTTTTCGTCACTCAGGATATGCTGATTGCCGATGGACTTCTCTGGCATGGTTCCATTGATAATTCACACGACACCGGGGACTATGTCGGGCTTGATTTCAAGAGCGGAAAGGTCGTCCGCGAGTTTGTGGGGGATAAAAGCAGGCATATGCCGCATGCCCGTTGCTATCGCAACCGAGCAACGGAACGCTATATTTTCACCGGCCGGACGGGTATAGACATCTTTGATGTGACAGCCGGCAAGTGGGACCATAATTACTGGCTGCGTGGCGCTTGTCGCTACGGGGTAATGCCGGCCAATGGCCTCTTGTACAATACCCCCAGCGTCTGCACCTGTTTCATTAATTCAAAGATCAAGGGACTCAACGCACTGGCAGATGATTCCCCGACACGGCGGCTGCCGGACTCCATCCCCAACGAGGGTCGCCTCGTCCGGGGGACCGCGATCTCCAATTTTCAATCTTCAACTTCCAATGCTCAATCCTCTGACTGGCCCACCTTTCGTGGAGCTCCTGACAGGCATGCCTTTGCATCAACGGCACTGAGTGACTCTTATGCTCCTGCCTGGAACACCCGGATCGGCGGAAAACTGACTCAGCCCGTAATTGCCGAAGGAACCGTATGCGTTGGCGCCTGCGATGAGCATGCCGTCTATGCTCTTGATGAACGAAACGGCAAGGTCAAGTGGCGTTTTCAAGCTGGCGGAATCGTGGATTCCCCACCGACGATCTGGAAGAAGAGCGCAATCTTCGGTTGCCGGGACGGTTGGGTATACTGCCTGAACATTGCGGACGGCAAGCTGGTCTGGAAGTACCGGGCCGCTCCGTTGGATCGCAGGATAATCAGTTGCGAGAACGTGGAATCGGTATGGCCCGTGAACGGTAGTGTCCTGGTGCTTCCTGACACTAGAACGAAAAAGGGAAGGGTTTACTGTATTGTCGGTCGTTCTGTGTTTCTTGACGGAGGCATGCGTTCAATGGTGCTTGATGCTGAAACGGGAGAGAAGCTTGGCGAAGAGGTGTTGAACGATTTGGACCCGGCAACTGGAAAGAACATTCAGGAAGGAAGGGAGTGGCCGCCTGACCTTCCGGCAGGATTACCCGATGTTCTGTCATACACCGACGGTACAATCTATATGGGAACGCAACCCTTTAACCGCGATGGAACACGGCGGAAAATCTACTACCCCCAAAGGAAGCTGTATACACATAAAGGGGATTTGTTCTCGTTTGGCGGGAAAGATGCAAAGCCGATGAAGAAGCGCCCCAACGACAAGAATCTTCACCTCTTTTCAACCATCGGGTTCCTGGATGATTCCGAAATGCACCGTTCGGTATGGATGTATGGCAATGATTCCCTGGGCGGGTGCTGGGGGTTCCCGATCCCCTCATTTGTCAACCCTTCCGGCCAGATCCTCTGTCTGTCAGGAGATCGTGTGTATGGATATGGTCGGCAGTTTTACAACGAAGGAAAAGAACCATTTATGCATCTGTTTGCCACCTCAAAGAATCCTGATTCAATTCCATACACGGAGTACTTTAAGAATAGAAAGAAGAAGGATAGACGAGGCGGCCCGCATATAGGGCAGGGAGTTGCGAGTGTGCCTGAGAAGGTGTGGGAGAAATCAATAGACTTGTATGTGCGGGCAATGCTGGCGGGAAAGAACCGTGATCCTGAGAAGGGTGACCTGATGTGCGCAGTGGGGTTCCCCGAAGTTATTGACGAATACGATGCAGTTTCTCTTATCGACAGGCAACAGGAAGCGTTTGAACTGGACAAGATCTATCAAAAGGAAAAGGCTGTAAAAGGAGAACTCGGGGCAAAATTCATCGTTGTCTCGGCTGAAAATGGGAAGCTGATATCCGAGACCGAACTCGATTCCCCCGCTGTCTTTGACGGTATGGCTGCTGCAAACGATAGAATTTTCATTTCCGATGTCAGCGGAAATATTGTCTCCTTGAAACCGGAGATTGAATAGAAATGCAACAAGAAGAGCTGAACCTGAACGCGGGACGCAAGTTGTTGAGGCCGCTTGTTCTGTGTCTGTGCCTCCTGGGGGGCGTGGCAACGGCAGGGACTGGGCGACACACCAATATCGTGTTCATGCTTGCTGATGACCTGGGGTGGGGCGATCTCGGGTGCTACGGAAGCACGTTTTATGAGACGCCGCACTTGGATCAGCTCGCGGCGGGAGGCATGCGCTTCACCGAGGGCTACGTAGCCAGTCCGATCTGCAGTCCCACGCGGTCCAGCATCCTGACCGGCAAGAACCCCGCCCGGACGGACAACACCCAGTACTTCGGTGGTCCCCAGCCGGGCCCGCGCTACAAGCGAAATACCGTGCTCCTGCCGGCTGCATACAAAGCGGTCATGGACCTTGAGGAACAGACGCTTGCCGAGACCCTGAAAGCGCATGGCTACGCCACCTTTTTCGCCGGAAAATGGCATCTTGGGCACGAGGGCTTCTGGCCTGAGGATCAAGGCTTCGATATTAACAGGGGTGGAACCCACAGGGGTGGACCCTATGGCGGTAAGAAGTACTTCTCTCCCTATGATAACCCACGACTCGAGGACGGTCCGGATGGCGAGCATCTTCCCGATCGGTTGGCCACGGAGACCGTGAGTTTTATGCGGGCCAACAGCGAACGTCCTTTCCTGGCCTATCTGTCATTCTACTCTGTCCACAGTCCGCTTATGTCCCGGGAGGATTTGGAGCAGAAGTACGAGCAGAAGCCCAAGCCGGAAACGGAGTGGCGGCAGGAGGGCGAAAACAAGGTGCGCGTGAATCAGAACCATGCCGTGTATGCGGGTATGGTCGAGGCCATGGATCTAGCTGTCGGCAAGGTAATGAGGGGGATTTCCGACCTGGGACTGGACGAGAACACGGTGGTGGTGTTTCTCTCTGACAACGGCGGCGTATCAACAGATGGAGGGTGGCCGACCTCGAACATGCCGCTTAGAGCGGGCAAGGGATGGCTGTACGAAGGGGGGATTCGCGAACCCTTGATTATTAGGGCACCGGCTGTCACGACAGCAGGAAGCATCTGTCCGGTGCCGGTCACCAGTACCGATTTCTATCCCACCATTCTGTACCTGTGTGGTGTGCCGGCGGTTCCCGAGCAGCATGTGGACGGGATCAGTATTGTCCCTCTGCTGAAGGGGGCTGGTGCGCTGAACCGCGACGCGATCTACTGGCACTACCCGCACTATTCCGGTGGCCTCGGCGGACGCCCGGGTGGCGCGATTCGGAAAGGCGATTGGAAGCTAATCGAGTTCTTCGAGGACAGCCGGGTGG
>JABGOW010000514.1 GCA_018645275.1 Verrucomicrobiota bacterium | reverse complement strand
TCATGGTGGGCATGGGCGGGGATCTTGCCGTTATCGAGGAATCCGCCGTGCCCATCGTGACCGAGCTCCTCCAAGACGAGCTGGGCTCCGACGCCTCGGTCTGCAAGGCCGTCGAAATCGTGGAGGAGGTCAGCGAGGGGTTCTACAAGGCCAAGGCCACTCTGGCCAACGGCAACGACCTCAACATCACCATCGAACTGCAGGGAGAAGACGAACTCCTCGTCCAGATCCCGTTGGATCAGTAGGCCGGAGTCACTGGCCAAGAACGACTGCGGCCCCGCCATCATCCATTCGGGCTGGTGGCGGGGCTCTCTGCATATCCCCTCAGCGAGCTCGGCGACAGTGGCGACATGGCTACTCAGGAAGGGCCTGTTCTACCACACCCAACACACACCAAGGAGGTCACCCATGGCCATATGCAGATCCTGTCGAATGGAAATGACCGACGAGGCAACGACGACGTGTCGAGGGAATGACTGCATCAGGATCACGGCACACAACTACGTGCCGACCGTGCGTTACCCACGCGATGCAGAGGGAAAATGTCCGGACTGCAACGTGGCGCCGGGTGGACATCACCACCCCGGTTGCGCCATTGAGCGCTGCCCGGTCTGTGATGGGCAACGCATTTCGTGTCGATGCCGGCTGCGCTAAGCAGAGAGTCCGATGCCGCTGGATCAGTAGCGATCTCCTCCAAGGAACCGGCAACCAACCATGCGTCCCGTCATCGCCCCGTTCGCCATCTGGCAGCGGGGCGCTGGCGGGGCGTTGCGCTCTGGCCTGTCTTCCCCTTTTTTGCCATCGTGCTGCAAGCTGTCAGCTTCCGGCAACGGTTGGCTGAGACTCAACAGTTGCGGACCTGGCGCAAGGCTTGTGACCGGCAGAAGACGCGGAGCCGAGCCGGTGCTCTCTTGAAGACATGCGGTTGTGTCCGTACCTTTGCAGGTACAACACGAGGAGCCATGCCTGATGATACCTGAAGATGAACGATGGAGTGCAGGACCGAGCGGAGACATGACGCTGTCGGTCGTTTCCTCCACGGGAGAGCAGGTGCTTAGGGTGGATATGCTCTCCCAGGGCACGATGAAGGCTGGGCTCAGCGGCGACCGGCTGGCCCGAGCACTGAACGATCTCTCGCTCGTGGCCGCGTTGCCCGAGTTGCTGAGTGGGGGAGGCGTCCCTGAACTCCCTCATCCGGGTGCCGCGCACAGCCCGCTGCCTTGGCGGGTGGTTGAGAGCGGCCGACGCATCTCTGTCAAGGACGCAGACGGACGGCGAATCGCGAGTCGAGAGTTCCCACGAACGATGCCTGCTGAACGCGTTGGCGAGATCGTGGGCTGCCTACAGGCCGGTCTGGAGCGAGTGTCTCGCGTGTACGGAGTGACAGGCGGAATGGCAGTGCCCGATTGTAGAGGCAAAGGAAGCGAGTCGCCTTCCCATTTGGTTGGTGATGGCCCATGAACGCACATCGATTCAAAGAGCTTGTAGGGTGTCTCTCCGCGGGAAAGAGGCTACCAAAAGCAGTATATGTTCATGTCGAGGCGTTGGGGTCTCTGGATGGCGAACTGAGCAGCTTCATTGAGCAACTATGCGCGCGGATGGAAGTTCAGGAGAACGGGCACAACGTCGTCAAGTTCTCCACCAACGAGTTCCGCGTCTCGCTGCTGAGCTACCCAGGCTTCTTCGAGACACCCCACCCCGTGCTGTCATCTTCCACGACCATCGAGCTGGCCTCCGGCGAGACACGCTTCTTCGACTACAGCAAACGCCACAACCCGCCGATCCTCCATCGGAAGGAGGCCCTGCTTGCGACCACAGACCCACGCTCGACGGCATTCCGGGAGCTCACGCTGATGGAGGAGTCACACGGGCTGTACGACACCGACGCCAGTATAGGCTTCAAGCGCAACTGGGAAGCCCTGCTACTCGAACGTGGACTTGGCTACGACGGGCATACGCTTATTGAGAGCCAGCTGGAAGATGCCGAACGGGTCGCTGATACCCAGAATGGCACCGGGGAAGTGCCGGTGATCCACAGACACCGCACAGCCCTGACGCGGTACAGCCTATCCAAGCCCGTGCGCCTGGCGGTTGAGCATGGGGTGCTCACGAAAGAGCGGACCTTCTTCGACTACGGGTGCGGGCGCGGAGATGACCTCTCCGGACTGGCGAATCTCGGGCACACTGTGGCTGGATGGGATCCGACCTTCCGCCCCGATGCGGAGCGCACCTTTGCGAGCGTGGTGAACCTGGGATACGTGCTGAACGTGATCGAGGATCCAGCCGAGAGGGTGGATGCGCTGCGCCGGGCCTACCAACTGACCAGCGATGTTCTTGTCGTTGCGGCGTTGATGCAGCATACCGCCAACGCTGCTACTTGTCGTCCATTGGCAGACGGCCATGTCACCAGTCGTGGCACGTTTCAGAAGACCTATGACCAACAGGAACTCAGACAGTTCATCGAGGATGCCCTCGATGCGACTGCGGTCCCGGCGGCACTGGGCGTGTTCTTCGTGTTCAGGTCGGCGGAGGAACGACAGGCATTCTACTCTCGCCGCTACCGCCGCAGGATCGATTGGGATGCACTGAGCCACCGGCTGTACCCGCGCCGGCCACGGAAGCGCAAGCTCGACTCAGTCTACGAAGAACACGCCGAGCTCCTAGATGCCTTCTGGGAACAGATGCTGGAAGTAGGCCGACTTCCCCTCGCACACGAGTTCGATCGCCATGGGGAATTGCGGGAAGCAGTCGGGTCACCGAAGCGAGCGCGACGCATGTTCGTCGAGAAGTTCGGGGCGGAAACACTTGATGCCGCCTTCCAGATGCGCCGAGCCGACTGGCTCGTGGATCTCGCCCTCGGCTTCTTCCGGGAACAGAGCTTGTTCCGGGACTACTCGGAGTCCGAGCAGAAGGACATCAAGACGTTTCTCGGTAGCTACAAGCAAGGCCTCGAGGAGGCCAAGGCGCTCCTGTTCTCCATCGCTGATGCTGACAAGATCGAGAAGGCGTGCTCCCAGGCGGCGGCCGGTTGGCAGGACCATCAGGACTTCTACTGCCACCGGGATGTGCTGCCAGACCTCGCCCCCCTTCTCCGCGTCTATGTCGGATGCGCGGCGGAGCTCCTCGGGGATACGGGCGAAGTGGACATCATCAAGATCCATATGCGCACCGGCAAGGTCACCTTTCTCTACTACCAGGACTTCGAACGGGCTGCGTTCCCTGAGCTCCACGAGCGCCTGAAGGTCGATCTCCGTCGCCAACGCATCGATGCCTTCAACCACCACGATCCCGAGCGCCAGCAGGTCCTCTACTTCAGATCCCGGTTCGTCAGCCCAAACCATCCCCTTTTGCCCAAGTGGCAGCGCCATGAGGCCCGGGCCCGCAAGCTCGGACTCGACGACCGAGAACTCATGGGGCCCTGGAAGCACGAGCTTGAGGCCCTCTTCCAGAAGGGAGGCCTTACGCCCTGGCTCGTAGCGATGCGCCCCCACGGCGGAAGGTCATCTCCTGGATGCAGCCCCTGAGCTCGGCAGTGAACCGTCTTCGTTTCTTCGTCATCGGCAGACTTCTTTTCGCGTGGTCAACACCGGCCACTGCTCTACTTTAGCCGATGGTCCGAAATTCGGGGTCCACCATAGCCGGCTCCGCGAAAACGGGGAATGTCATCGGTGTCACAGCCTGGTCCAGAGCGCAGCAATCCCGTCGGCAACCGACCTTGCATCGTCAAGCGTATTGTCGATGCCGAACGAAACCCGAATCGTTCCGCCCGCGTGAGCGTCGGGAAGCCCGATGGCACGAAGCACGTGTGAGACCACCGTGCTACCGGCATTGCATGCGGCACCGGTCGACACCGAGATTCCCCTGAGGTCTAGAAGGTGCAGCAGACTCTCCGCAGATATGTCCGGTATGGAAAGGCTTGTCAAACCGGGCAGACGTCGAGTCGGATGGCCGCTAAACCGGGCCTCAGGCACGGCTTGTCCGACCAACTCCGCTATCAGGTCGTTCATCTCGCAGAGACTACTCATAGTATCCGGCAGGGACGCCACTCGGTTCGTCAGGGCACAGGCCATTCCCACGATCCCGGCAACATTTTCGGTGCCTGAGCGACTGCCGCCCTCCTGGTGTCCACCATCGATGTAAGGCGGCACTACGACACCGTTCCGCCTACACAAGAAGCCCACGCCTTTGGGGCCGTTGAACTTGTGGGCTGAGGCTGAGAGCAAGTCCACCCCCAGGTCCGAGACATTGATTGGGATGTGCCCTACCGCCTGCACTGCATCAGTGTGGAACATGGCTCCCCTTCGTCGTGCGGCATCCGCAAGGTCTGGAATATCCTGGATCGTGCCAATCTCGTTGTTTGCCAACATGACGGAAACAAGCACGGTTCTCGGGGTTATGCTGTCTTCCAGTTCGGTAGTCGACACGGTCCCCTGCTCGTCCACAGGGAGACGAGTAATGAGGAATCCCTCGCGCTCCAGGGCGGCGCAACTGTTCAGAACTGCACTGTGCTCAATTGCGGACGTGATGAGATGTGTTCCCCTGTCCCGATTGGCCCAGGCGGCACCCTTGATCGCCCAGTTGTCGCTTTCCGTGCCGCCTGAGGTGAACAGGATTTCCTGTGGTCTGGCCCCAACGCATTCCGCAATCTGTTCCCGCGCGGTCTCTACGGCCTTCCGGGCAGACTTGCCGAATGAATACAGTGATGACGGATTGCCGTAGCTCTCCCGTAGGAAGGGAAGCATCGCCTCCAGAGCCAACGGGTCCAACCTCGTGGTGGCAGCATTATCAGCGTAAACATGTCGTTTTGAGTGCATGAAGCGGCTCATGAGAACATCCTGCACCCATCAGCCTTGAACTCCTCGATCTTTGCTTCGAGGTCTTCGCAGGTACACTCCAAGACCAGAGCCATACAGGAGAGACACATGAACTGGTTCTGTCTGCTGTTCTTCTCGAACAGCTTCCGGTTGAGGCCCACCGCGTCCCTTGGGACCTCGGAATCACAGTAGCAACACGTTCTGGCGTGGTTCTTCATGGCGGGCTCTGGAGCGCGTACGCGTACAGTATCATGCCTTGGTTGAGTAGGAGGCAACGTTCTTCCCGCCGTATTCAAGGGGGTCTATCGTCTGCAACTGCCGCCGGATCACCGTGCGCATCTGCACAGCGGGGCGCAGGCAGTATCGCTGGAACTCCCCCTTGTCGATGCCGTCCGGCTCGGTGACGTGCGGAAACAGCAGTTTGAGGTACGCTGTGCATAGTCGCAGAACAGCTTCCGTGTCGCGGGTGTCCGCATCGGCGGGATACTCGACCAACCTCTCGATGGCATGCCGGTAGATCAGTGTTTCCGATGGCTGCCGAAGCAGGTGCATGATCTCGGAGAAGTACTCAGTGTTCAGCGCCCAGCCGTTGATCTTCAGGTTCTCGCTCATGCGCGGGATATCGCGCCCCCGGATAAAGCCGTGAAACCGATCGAGCAATGCTGACTCGTGGAACACCGCCGGCAACTTCTTGAACATGTCCCCAGTCTCATCCATCTCGCTTTGTGGGATGTTCCCCAGCAGGATAATACCGGCCCCGCCAACAATGCGGGTCTTGCCGACCGTGACCTCCCCACTTTCCATGTAGGCTTTGAGCCCGCCCTGCATCTCGCTCGGATTGTGGAAGTTGATCGACTGGATTTCGTCCAGTGCCACAAAGTCGTTCGACGCGATCAGGCCGGGACTCTTCCCGTTGATATCGCCGAACATCTTCGCCCGCGTCAACGTCCCGCCGCTGACCAGCCAACCGTATTTTCCGACCCGCCCGAACTGATACGACTTTCCCGTCCCCTTGGGGGCCAGCTCCACCAGATTCAGCCGTGGCTCGATAAATGGCAGCAGGCGCGTCAGCACCGTGTGCTTCTGCACCCAGTCTTCATACCCCTCTGGATTGTAGTCGATCGCTCCCAACACTACGTCGACCCACTCCTCGACCGTGAAGCGCCCACGCGCCTCTCGATAGGCGTCTAGATCAATTGTGTACGGGCAGAAGCTCTTGTACTCCAAGAGTGTGAAGCATCCTCGCGGATTGCCGTCGTCCGGGCTGCGGTACCCCAACTGCACCAGTCCCCACCCACCAGCCGTCCTTACGACATCCTCTTTGATCCGGCTCCAGATGTAATCCTCAATCACTGTTTCCGTATGCTTGATCCCCAGTTCCGGAACCGCAAACGTGTATTCGTCATGCCGCACACTGAACAGGATCTCTATCTTGGCCAGGAATTTCTTCGAGCGCCCCTCACTTCTCGCCGCGTCCTTCAACTCCAGCAGGTTCTCCCGGCGTGGGATGATATCGTAGATGTACTTCCGCAACGCCTCGGCATCGTGGATCTTCCCATCCGATTCTGCCTTGCGCTTCAGAATCCAGTCCCTCAAGAACGATGGAATAGACGCTGCTTTGAAGATCGCCACGATGTTCGGGTCTTTGAAGACCGTCGTATCCGGGAATGCCGCCCGCAACTTCTCAGTATCCAGCATGTCGATTTGCCTCATTGCATCTATAGATCAAAATCGTCATTCTCAACAATCTGCGCCCGACCGCCAGCTTCCACTCTCGGCACGAAATGTCCCATACGGGAGAAGAGAATCACAGGGACCAGCCACTCCTCAAGCGTCGCCCCGCCGTGCAGCTCAAACCCTTGCCCGCCCCCCTTTTTGGGGAGTCGATCATAGCCGGGCACCACCCAGTGCTCGCCGTCTAGCGTTTCCCTTAGCTCGGGGGGGCACTCGGCTTGCGCGGAGCTCTTGCGGTAGCGCCAATCGGCTACGTCCGCCCCTTCTTCACAGGAGAGTGTCTGGGCGAGCTTCGGTTCAGATCGCCACGCCAGTAAAGCCAGACGAGAGCTGCCATGGTCTGCCGTGACGAGCACCCGCTCAAAATGAGCAAGCCCATCAGCCACGCGCGGCAAGACCCTCTCGCCAATCACCCCCAGGGCCTCAGCCAGATTCTCCTCGGCGCGTTGCGCCTCATGTGTCTCTACGCCGTGGTGCGCGATGTTGTCGAAGCGTTTGATATCCGCCAACTGGCGCGTCTTGTCTGGCCAGTGGATTCCATTGAAGCTCGTCGTTGTAGGCAGTTGCGCCGTGCCAACCACCGCGGATTCCACACCGATATTGCGCCTGCGTGCCAGCTCGACCAACATCGGGAGCCACTCCGCCCCCATCGCATCGACCACAAGCAACGCGCATCCCTCGTCGAGCGCGTGTGACTGTAACATCGTGTCACGAGAAGGCATTGTGCTCGGGGGAGTCGACTGTATCGCCTTACCACAAAACTCCTGCGTCACGTGCCCGGTCAGCTTCAGCTCTCGATACTCTGCGAAGTACTCTGCCAGACCTTGATCACCGAAGACCGGCAAAGAGCCAAGGTACGCCGCCGTCTCTGGATACACACTCTTCACCACATTCGAAACAACTCCGTCTGCCGCGCATCGACGCAGAAGCTCGGCCCGTTCGGCGTCCGTCTCGCAGTTCAGCCACGGTCCAACGCGTGAAGTCGTTTCGTTGGTGCAGCGGGCAATGAATTGGAGGATGGCCGCACCGGCCACCGTGACGCCTGCTTCCCAGACTGCCTGCTTCCTCTCGGTGGCGTAGCCAGGTGAACTGTCCAGGCACCCGGCAGCTCCCGTAATGTAGGCAGAGCGGAAGTTGCCGACATCCACTCCCTGCTGCCTCGTAACATACTCAAGGTAACTGCCTTTGGGAGCTGTATGCCTGATCAGCCAGAATGCCGCCTCACGCTCGTAGCCTTTGTGGCGGTCAAAGACCTTTAGCACGCGCTCTGCCATTTCACCCTCAGCGAAGAACCGCGCCCTGAGTGCTTCCGACAGCGTCCTCCCCGCACTCTCTTTGCCTCGCTCGCACATCCACCATAGGGCTTCTTCGGACAATGTAGGATCGGACACACCATGGAAGCTGAGGGCAAAATCGCGAAGGCTAACCACCTGGCATACCTCGGCGCTCAGACCTGCCAATTGCTTCCCTTCGGACGCCACGACAATCCGCCTCGGAGTGCTGTCGCCAGGATGATCCTCTGTGTACTGCAGGTACTTCTGGAACGTGTCGCCCACCTCAGGAATGAGAGGCGCCAAATCGCCGCCCACCAACGTCACTTCTGTAGGCTGACCCCCGTTCTCTGCCTTATCGGGCGGGTTGGTCGAAGACGCAGATGCCACCGCTGGTCCCCCTGATACATCCGGCCCAGCCTCAATTCCAACCAGCTGTTTCCCTTCTCGGTACCGCGGGTTGGCGAACACTTCACCGAGCATTGCTTGCATCTCGTTATCGTCCCCCAGCAGACAAACGGCATCACGCCCGCTTGTCTCGTCCAACCACTCACGCAAAGCAAAGACAGTAGCCCGTCGATTCTCTTCGGTCAGCAGCGCAAGATAGCCAGGGAGTCCCAGCAGCACAACAGGCCTCCCCGCCAGTGTGGGCATTGCTTGTGCCCCTCGCACTCGATCGAATACCTCATCAGGCATTGGCAACCATCCGCGCTCGCTCACCAAGCCGCTCAAACGCAACTCGGCCCCATTCCGCTCCTTGTAGAATAGGCGCAGCGTTGTCCAGGCCTCTCCTGAAGGCAGCGCCACCACCCGCGCCTTCGGATCTGCCAGGGGGTCACGGTTACTAATGTACTCGCAGTACTCGTCAACTGTCATGGTATCACTCCAGCACGAGAAGCCCGGCATCAGGGAGCCGATCGACCAGATCCAGGAGTAGCGTCTTCGCCTCAGCTTCCGGCAGAGCGCTCACCTTCTCTGTAGCTTTCTCCCGGACGTCAGCGACATACGCCTGCTTGACGAACACCTCGACCGCCCCCGAAAGGCCGTCATGTGTCAGCCAGCGATCCGGTGCATCACCCAATCTCTGGCGGAGCCAATCACTGAGACCGCCAAGGTCGAGCCCGGTTTCCTGGTACCGCGCAGGAACCACGCGCTTGAGGAACCTTGCGCCCGCAGAAGCGACATCCCCGACTGCGCCCTTCTTGGCGAGGGCCTTGTGCACGCATTGCAGGCGCTCCGCCGAGACCCCACCGGGATCTGAGACCGCATCGATCACGCGTCTGGCGTCGTCCATCGCCAAGACACACTCGGCAGGCAACGCATGTTCGGCGCTCCACACGGCAGGAGACTCACAACCGGTCTTCTCGCCCCACAGTGCCACAACCTGCTTTGAGACGAGTTTCTTGTTGTACTCCTCGATCTTGCTACGGCCCTGCGCCCTGAGAGCTTGTTCATCCACCTTGGCTGAACCTGGAGGAAAAGCATCATAGAGCTCTCGGCTTTCCGCAACGACCGATGGCCAGGTGTCTCCGAAGATCTCGGCCATCGCATACAGCTGCTGTTCTTGCGCAACATCGAAGAACACGGCACCGATCACATCCTTCTGCTGTTCGAGGATTTCCTCCAGATCTTTCGCGTCTCGTGCTGATAGCGACGAAAGCGCTAGGAGACCGAAAAGGCGTTGGAGCGGCGGCTGCTTCCTCGACCAGAACTCCGTGGGCACCTTATTCTCGTCAAAAACCGCTGTACGCAAGCGACTCAAAGTATCATGAAAGCCCAAGTACCCCGATGTTCCCGCCAGCGTGCGGACATGCTCCGCGCACAAAGTCTGCCGATAGACCTCTTCGAGCACCGCCTCAGCGTCACCACGACTCCACAGCCACCCGCTCGTTGCAGCGAACCGGGTCCTCACTGCCTTGCAGTAGTTACGCGTGGCATCACCCATCCGTTCGGCCGCTGCTTTCAGCTCCGGCTTGGCACCGTCGACATACTGCTGAAAGGCCTCCGCGAATGGCACTGGCTTCATGTACTTAGCCATGGCTTCTGCGAGCCCCGGTGTCGCCAGCAGGATCTTACCGACTTCCTTCACTCTGTCCCCGCGAGTCTCAGTGTCGCCCTTCGAACTGATGGCATTCGCTTCGCACACCGCGTCGATGACTTGCGTCATCTCCTCGCTGTTCGGATCCGCCTTGGAATCTATGTAGTCCGGAAGTACCCAGAGAGGCACGCGATCCGAATTCTGCTGGATCCGTGTACCGACGGCGTTCAGAGCCGCCTCGACTGTGCCGTCCGCAAGGGGGCTGCTCCCGAAGATCACGCTGCTCTGATCAATGAAAGCCTTCTCCTCCTTCGACAGCCGGCAGATCAGTTTCTCGTTCTTGATGGCGTTGTTGCCATCGTCTTTCACTACCGACTCAATGATCTCGGCCAGCGTAGCCGCGTCCAGCGCCTTGCTCGTCACGCCATCTGTCCACTGAAGTGTGCGTTTCCCTGTGAGCCACGTCTTCAGTACGAAGCCCAGCACAAATGCAGAATGCGGGACCTCTAGCAGCCCGTATGGCGGACGCTGCAGCTCGATGTAGAGCTTACGTATTGAGCAGTTACTCCCGGCACCCACAGTGTTGTCCTGCCAGGCCTTACACTTCTCCCGCATCTGCGCCAGAGGGTGGTTCGAGTTCGTGTCAAACCACGTGCTCTCCCCCGTGATGCCGGCCTTCCGCCAAGCGCCAACTACCGTCTTCCACGCCCCTGACTTGCCGAACTTGTCGAACTCCATGCCCGCCAGTGCCCAGCCCCGCAGGCCTGACCTTGGCCCAAATGCAGAAAGATTCCCGCCGCTCAGATCATCGGTGAATGCAGCAAGAGTCTCCTTGGCGAAGTCAACGAGAACGCTCATTCGCAACTGTTTCCATGTCACTTCCTCGACGAATGGCTCTCCGTTCAGATTCGGCTTGTACACCACGAGCTTTGGTGCCCCGGTAATTGTGGAGTGCCATTTCGCCTTGGCGGTGTTGATCTGCGTTTCATGGACCCCCTTGGTTCCGCTATCGCTCGCGAGTGCAAGGCGTGCACAGTTGTCGACGAACTGATCCCACGCCTTGGCATTGTCGCGGCAGAAGCTCACCTCGGGCAGAGCAATGAAGAGCATCCGGTGGTCTTTGAACTGTTTCGCCAGCTCCTTCGCCTTGCCGGGAATACGCAGCTGATCCTCTTCATCGCGAGCAAGGACAAACTGCACGAGTACGCGATTCCCGTTGTGGCCGAAGCTCTCGCGCCTCGTTATCTTCGACGGCATGAGAGCGGTAACTTCCACAGCACGGATATCGAAACGAAGTCGGTAGGGAACGCCCTTGAGTTGTCTCCCCAGCTCCGTTTCTGTATCTCGGAGCACGATGTCACCGAACTTTCCATCCAGCGCCGCCCGTTTCTCTTCGACCTCCTTCGTGTCCGATCGGTCGTGAAAGCGCTCACAGCGACCGTTCACAATGGTGAAGCAGTGCTTGTCCGCCAGGTTGCGCAGGATCATGTCGAGCCCCATCAGCGCACCGTCACCCTCGAAGCTGCGCTTGATGTTCTCGACCGACGTGCTCAGGAGCGGATGCCCACTTCCCTGCAACTGCTCCATTAGCCCAAACAGCAGAACCGCCTTGTACATGCGTGCTTCTTCTGCCTGCAGGTCCTTCTCTCGCCGGGCGAACTCCGCACGGGCCTCCTGCACAGGCGGCTCCGTTCCCAGGTCGTCCCGTTCCACAAAGTACCGCCACAGATGATCGACGGTCAGGAACTGATGCCCTGCGACATCCAAGCCGCCCTTCTCGATGAAGATCTTGAACTCCTCGCCGTTCAGGAAACCGAACATGCTCCGTTGGTTTGCACCGACCGCCACAGACAGATGCTTGAGTAGAAAGGCCGCCATTGGGTGCACTGGCAGGATGCCCCTGAAATCTGCTGCTTCAATGCCCGCTTTGTTGGCGCCCATGTAGGTTTCCGCGACCCCCTTGACGTTACTCCACAGCACGTCGCGCTCCTGAGACCACTCCTTCTCACGTCCCGGCGTGAAAACGAAGGCGTCGGCAGCCAGTCTCAGCGCAGTTTCATTGGGCAGATCTATGCGCTTGAACATGAAGCGATCATTCGCCTTTTTCGCGCTTTCGGATCCTGCTGCCACGTATGATGAGATCTCCGTGTGAGTAACTGGCACGAAGAAGAAACGGCCCTGTTGCGACGCCTCTGCCAGTTGCTCCAGCGTCTTCAGTTGTGTGCGGTTGTGGTCCACAAAGGAAGAGAACTCGTCCCAGATGTAGACCACCTTCGAGAGACCGTTCGCCTCCAATGCAGAGCCCACCCACGCCAGGAAATCCTCTGCATCCAGCCCCAGGTAGATATGGCGCGCTTCGAGCACACGCATGGCGTCCGACACCAGTCCCGCCTCCTGGTTCTCGTCGCGGAGCTTCCTCCCCAAGTCCTTCGCGGTCTTGATCCCCGCATTCAGATGGGAGAGCTGTGCCTGCATTTTGTCGCGCTCGGCAAAGAAGTGCGCCTCATCTTGCTCGATGCGCTCAATCACGTCATCGAGCTTGCCCTTGAGCGGGATTGTGTGCTTCCCCGGTTGCAGGGCCTCCGTGATGCCCTTTTGCAGACGCATCAGGAACTGGTTCTTCGCATCCACGCCATCAGAGTTCACGTCATAGACCACAAGCGTCTTCTTGTCTCGTTGCGCCAGTAGAGCCGCACGCACAGGTTTGGGGATCTGCTTCTTTCGCAGCTCCAGCCATTCCTCAACGCGGGCATCATCGTCCATGAACAGCTTCTGCAGTACCAGCGACGCATGACTCTTGCCGGTACCATAGGCACCCGTAATCCAGAGGGTCTTGTTCCCGCCCTTTAGGCTCTTGAGCAGCCCCCGCACGATATCCACGAACGAATCGTGCGGATAGAAACCCAGCCATGTCTGCGGCGTCTTGTTGATATCCGCTAGCGTCATGCACGGCGCGTAGTCCGGTCTGATTCCGAAGTAGTCTTTGTAGAGTGCCATTCTTCCCATTCCCCTGCCTTGGTCTACTGCGCCAGCACAAGTCCAACAACGTCATTGGGTGTCTTCGCTTCTGGAAACACCCGGACCTCATCAAGCCCCAGCGTGAAACTGCACGCAATGAACTCTGGATACACGGCCGCTAGGCCCATGCATTGCTTCTTGAAGTCCTCTGGCGAGATCCCGAACGTCACTTGCGGCGACACGAACTCGCCACCGAATTCCGCCACCATCATCTGGCGCACAGTGAACGCAGCACGTTCAGACTTCTCAGCCATCGCGTAGAGCCCGTAGAGAACTACCAGTGGATCTACAGCGCGCGCGCGGCGCGTGAGACTTCTAACAACTCGTCCCTTTAGCTCGACGCCAATTATGCCCCCCTCGTCCTCTCCGAGGGGAGAAGTCTTG
>JABGOW010000575.1 GCA_018645275.1 Verrucomicrobiota bacterium | reverse complement strand
AACCCCGAAAGCAAAGAGGCCCCGGCGCTTCCGAGACCGGTAGAACGCCAGGAAGCTCCCCGGCGGGAGCTCCCGGATCCCCGCGTGGCACAGGTAGGCCTTCCTAATGCTATTGCCAAACGAGTATTCGCCGTCGAGGAAACTAACCTGCCTTTCGCTCTCCGGAAAGAGAATGCTGGCGAACCGAGGCTGGATTGGGACACAGAACTTCGCGACCCTTGCGAGCCTGGCCGCCGCCGGGCCATAGCGGATGTGGAAGTCCAGGTGCGACAGCCTCTCGTCATCGCTGACAAGACCAGGCTTCATGGCCTTCCTGGCCAGGATCTCAGTGCCATCGGCTATCTTCTGGTCACACATGAATCCCAACGCCCCCAGATAGTCAAGCAGGAACTCGTGCTTGGGCAGGACGGTCGTGTAGACCCAATCGGCACCATTCTCCATCGCGTAACCGAACACGGCTTTCAGCAGCAGTTCGCCGTACCCCTTGCCGCGCGCCGCTGAACTGATCTTGAAGCAACACATCTTGACGACTTTCCCGGCCATGCCATGCTCCGGAGGGCTCTCGTCCTTCACGATGCAGAATCCAGCGAGTTGGTTCGAGCCAAACTGTCTGACAGTCCACACTCGCCGCTGGCTCTGCTTGCACCTACTCAGCCATGCGTCGAATCCCTCATAGTCGTCCCGTAGAGACGAAAAGGCGGGATCTGTGCTGTCGAGTTCGTGGGCATAGCACAGTGAGACAGCGGGTGGCGGAACGGGGTGTTGACTGAATAGCCTCTCCACCGTGTCAAGGGCATCGCATACGAGGGCGACGCGTTCCCCAAGTCCGAGCTTCCTCGCCTTCGCGTGGATGCCACGGTCCTCGGTGACGAGCAAGCTAACAGCATCGGCTTGGAGTGCAGCAAGAAGGTGGAGATCGACATGGTCGTTGTGTTGCCTTTCCGGCTCCCCGAATATGTCCACGATCTCGGCACTCAGGGACGGTGGTGAGGGAAGTGTGAGGTACTTGGTCGCCAAGGTGTGGCGTAACGCTCTGCGGTGCTCATTTCTGTCGCTGTCGATGTCTTCGGCGATTAGTGGGTGCAGGAAAACTTGCACGCCAGCGGTAGAGCACGATCTGATCAACTGAGCCGCTTGCTCTGAACCAGGCTCGACCCCAGAAGTAGCCGTCGGTTCAAGAGGGATGAAGATGTTGGTGTCCAGGAGCAGCGTGACTGTCGTCTTTACCGCCATTTGTCTCCTCCTTATACGTTCATTCACGCCCGTCCTGTCAACAAGCCCGACATGAGGGCCTTCCTGAGGGCGCTACTTCTCGACTTCCGTGTGTCCGTCGTTAACGCCACCCGTCGTTTGTTTCCCTGATGGCCTCAAGGATACCAGACTCTTTCAGGGACTCCATGGTGTCGGTATGCACTTCGAACTGCCAACCATCGTCCGTCATGGCTCCCGCCGGAAGTGGTCGCAGTTGGCAAGGTAGCCGAGAAGGCCTGGATCAAGTCTCTCCCCAGTCTCGAATCGGTAGATTCCTTGAGCAAGCGTGTAGGCACCGTCGTCCTTAATGCGCGTGATTTGGAGTCAGGAAGGGAAGTGCCCGAGGTTGCTCGGTTCACCAGTTTCCCCTATGCCCATCAGCACGCTCCAAGATAGAGATCACGCGTCCGACTTCAAGCTCGGGAATTGACGGGGAGGCAAAGTCTCGGGGGCCTTGCGCATGTGATCGTCATCGGTCAGCCAGATGTCTGCCAGGAACACCCGCACGATCTGGACGGTGTTGGGATCTGATCCTGGCAAGTCCGCCCATCCGCTCGGTGTCGGCTCGGATCTCCTCTGCCGCCTTCTCAGCATTCAGTGTGGCGTTCCGGGCCTTTCCCTGTTTGATCCGTTTCGCTTCGATCAGGAAGCGCAGCTTGCGCCCTACGGCATAGGCCACACCGTCGAGGCGGTCCCGCTTCCGGCTCTTATCCTCCCTACGGAAAGGCGATTCAACCCACGTCACAACATCCTCACCTGCGAGCGAGGACCGCAGACCGATCAGAAAGTGATGCACGAGATTCGCTTCGTTGATCCCCCTGGTTCCGATGGTGGGATAGAAGGCCTTCATCCCGCAGCGGTA
>JABGOW010000296.1:13142-13370 GCA_018645275.1 Verrucomicrobiota bacterium | reverse complement strand
GCGTTGCGCGGCGAGGATGTTGCCGTTTGATTGCGGCAGGTGCGTATGCCACAATGACCACTGTATGTTGAATTCAGCTACAATACAGGCAGGGGGGTTGGTTCTGGCCGCGGCATTGAGCAGTGGGCAGGGCGGTATTGGTTTCGAGCGGTATGAAGTCATCCTGAACCGTCGGCCGTTCGCGGCCCCCGTTGCGGTGTCTGTCGCCCAACCCCCCGCTGGCCCCGC
>JABGOW010000296.1:0-13132 GCA_018645275.1 Verrucomicrobiota bacterium | reverse complement strand
GAGATTCTGGATACCTTCAAGCCGTACCGCCTCTGTGCCATTACGGTTTGGGGAGACACCATTCGTGTTGGTCTCATAGACACGGAGGCAAACCCGCCAAAACCGTATTTTCTGCAAATAGGCGACAGCGAGGATGGCCTCGAGCTCCTCGAGGCCAGCTTTGACCGCAGCGCCGTACTGCTGGCGAAGGGAACGCAGGAGCAGTGGCTGTCCCTGGAAGGGGATGCCAGCGGCCAGGCCCCTGTGCCGCAGCTGCAAGCTCCGCCCCCAACCATTGCGTTTGCACTTCGCTTGCGACAGCGGCGCGAGCTTCTCAGGAAACGCAACGATGAGCGTGCGGCAAAGGAGGAGGCGGAGAAGAGCCCGACAGCAAGACTGCACGGCATACAGATGGACCGTCTCCGGCGGGGCGAAAGCCCACTGCCCTTCGAGCTGACACAGGAAATGGACGATCAACTCGTGCTTGAGGGGATACTCCCCCCGGGCCCCGGTCAGGATGATGCCCTGCCCGCCGAATAACGTGTGGCAGTCACCAAAAACAGTGGAGCCTAGAGAGTAGACAATCGAAGGGCGCTCCGTTGCAGGAGCAGGACGTACGCGAATATGAAAGCTATTATCCATATTGGACTGAACAAGACCGGAACCAGCAGTATTCAGCGCTTCCTGCATGAGAACCGACAACAGCTCCTGCAGCACGGTTATTACTATCCGGAACCGCAGGACCACTCGTGCGCTCACCATGCAGTCGCACGCGAGGTGGAGAAGACTGGCAAGTCCGATCCACTGAACGCGCTCGTCAGCGAGGCAAAGCGACATGGCGCAGACTTGCTACTGAGCTCGGAGCATTTTCATACCCTCAAGGATCTCTCGCCTATACGCAGGTCTCTGCGCGGCCTGAAACGCGAGGTCGTCGTTTACGTCCGCGAGCACACTCGCTACATGACAAGCTGGTACCAGCAGTCTGTCCAATCCCAGGTGTTTACCTCTACTTTTCCGGAGTTCATTCAACAGTTCTCGAAGCCCCACATGCCAGTGCTGCAAGCCTGGAAGAAGATTGCCGACAGAAAGGGCATGTTCATCAAGGGGTATCAACGGGAGAACCTGCCCGAGGGCGATGTCCGACATGATTTTCTCGAACGGCTTGGCATTAGCGATCGTGCGGACTTCAACTTCCCTGAAGATTCCAACCTCAGCATCACGGGAAACCTCCTTCTCGCCAAGCGCATCCTGAACAACTTCCTGATGCAGAGCGAATGCCTGGAGGCGGCGCACGAGGTTACCCGAATTGCAGAGAAGAACGGACGGTACACGGGGACTCTCAATATTGGCGACGAGATGATCAACAAGATCTACTGGATGTATGAGGAAGACCGCAAGGCACTCAGATCGAAGTACGGCATCGCACTTGGAGCACCGCCGCAAGCCAAGGGCACGCTGGTCCCGGACGAGGCGCATGTGAGAGAGGATTGGCAGTCCATTCTTGGTACGGCACAAGAGCTGGACGGGTGTCTGTGGCGAGCGGCTCAGCGTGGTGGACTTGATCGCATGCTCACGTAAGCGACTTCGGCGGCTCGCCGGAAGCATGTGAATCCAGGAAACTCAGAAACTCCTCGTAAACGGCCTCAATCGAAAGGTACTGCTTCGCGTATTCGCCTGCGGCAGCGCCAAGCGTGGTGCGGCTGTCGTTCGATGCGAGGAACGCCAACACGCGACTGACAAACGCTTCGTCGCTGTCAGCGATCGCGCAGGCCAAATCTGGATTGCCCCGCATGCCTTCCACGCCCTTGCTCGTGGTAACCAGAGCTTTCCCGCGTGCCAGCGCTTCAACCGTTTTGATCTTCAGCCCGGTTCCCACCCAGATGGGGTTGATCAGCAGTGCAGCTTCCGCATACTCGAGCTCAATATCATCAACATGACCCAGAAAGGTAACCCCCTCACGCTGGTCCCCGAGAAATGCCTGATAGATATAGCCACAGACCCTCAGTTGCGCCTCCGGGCACGTTTGACGAATAGCCGGCCAACAGTTGTCCAGAAAACGCCGCAACCCGTCAATATTGGCTCCGTTGGCTCCGCCAACGTAGAGCAGCCGGTTCGCCAGCTCCTCGACATGCCGCTCTGGCGGAGGGGGAGAGGCAGAGCCTAACGTAATGATAGGTTTGTCAGGACACATGTCGCGAATTTCGGCGGCTTCCGCCTCCTGGATGGCAATGATAGCATCGAACCCGCGCATCGCATCGGCTTCCTCTTCTCGGGTAATCGCATGCACTCCAGTCAAGCCTGATGACTCAAACTGCTCAACACGTTTGTGCTGCAGATCAATCGTATCAAGCAGGGCCAACACGGAATCCGGAAGATCCTCAATTGCAGGATGCAGCCACTGGTAGTTCACCACCACGGCTTCCCACTCATACTTGACCGCCAACTTGGCCAGGAACTCCTTGAATCCTGGCTTGTAAGTCGGCAGCCGACTGAACAAGTCCACCGCCAAATGGCGCTTTCTTCCAAGCAGCCAGCTCACGATGTCCCTCAGAGGAGGCAGCTTGAGATGGTAGAGCACCCCATCCACTTTGCGCACGGCGAAACGAAACAGGTACGCGAAGACATTGCCACCGAAGAAAGCATGAAGCCGGTCGACATTCGCATAGCAAAGGCGTTTGGCATCCTTGCGTGTCAGCGGGGTCGTAAGCACAAGGTGGACATGCCAGCCGTGCGATCTCAGCACCTCGATCATCTCTGCAGTACGCTTGTTGTCACCGGATCTGACCGGATACGGAACCCAGTCGCATACAACCGCAATACGCCTGTTCCCGCGGTTAGAACAACTTGGGTGGTGCATCATTTCGTCCTTTCAATACCTTGAGACAGCACCAGAAGTAGACAAGCCCTACATATCGCCAGAAGCAGGATTGACTCGGTTCGTAGCCATGTTGTGCAAGCCAGTGCCGCGCCTTCTGCTCAAGAAGCCCAATTTGATACGGCTTGAGTGCGCCCCTCCACTGCCCACTGGCACCCGAGAAGACGTGATTCGAGTGGAGAATACCGTCTTCCGTTGTGTCCTGCCCGGCAACACGAAGGGAGCTTATCCGCGACTTTGTCGCATCAAGCGTGTGCTGGGCGGCAATGGCAACGATCTTGTCGGCCGGAAGGCTTATGCCCAAGTGTCCGGCGATGGCCAGAGCCTCATCTGCCGGCGCATGGACAAACTCCTCGTACTTTGCGACATGCCCCCCTGGTAGGGCCATCCAGTTGGTGTACGACTGAAGAATGAAATCAATGTAGCAGGCCTGAAGAACCTGCCGGAACGAGAGTTTCCATTTGTGCTGGATAGAGACGATCACATCACGAATATCGCGGTACGAGTAAATATAGAGAGCCCGCCCTTCCCGAAGCGCCTCTTCAATTCCATCAAGCTGCTCCGCATTGTGCACCTTCACCACCCGGAAACGCCCCGGTTGATCCAGCTCGCGACAATCGCCGTGCTCGACCCAGCCGATGCCTTCGCCAACACCACTGGCTTCGACAAGCGAGGTCGCCAAGTGATACTGCAATGTTGACCCCGACCGCAGCATGCCGCAACAGACAACTAGCATGTTGACCTCACTCCCGAATCACGTTCCATCCCATTCTCGTCCCTCTTCATGCCGGACGCCCCCCCCCCCCCCCGAATCACTCCCCGTCATAGTCCCAAGACTCTCTCAGCCACAGCAAACCTTTGGTCGAGCTTACTTGTGAAGCACCAGGAACCACTCGGAACGGAAGCTGGGCCGCCCTGCGTGAGACGATTCTCTCCGTCTGACCGTCAAGAATCTGTACGGCAAACACATAAGACCCAATCAGCAGGGGTACACTGGGGATCGTAACCCGGACCGTCTGATGTCCCCCTTCGGCAGAAAACACGATCGGCCCTGACTCAACAAGGCCAACTCCCCCATAACGGGCCGACTGCAAACGAATCTTGATTCGACAGGGGGAAACCGCCGCACGTGCCTTTAGGCGTAGCGTCAGCCGAATCGTGCTTCCCGTCGTGAACTCCCGGCCACAATCCAGACTGATATCATCGACCATTATTGGAGCGAGGGTCTCGGCACCACCCGTCTCATGCCCGCCGAGACTATGGCTGAAGACTTCATTCTGGTATGCGGCTATGCCGTCATCAACCGGCCCATCAAAAACGACCTTCCCGCGAGACAAAACCAGCACGCGCGTGCAGACTTCCGCAACACTTGCCATGGAATGGCTCACAAAAACGGGAGAACACCCTTCGACCATCTTCTGCTGCAGGTGGTCCAGGCACTTGGAGCGGAAATCCGCGTCTCCCACTGCGAGGACCTCATCCATGAGCAAGACGTCGGGCTGGATGTGGGCGGCCACCGAATAGCCAAGCCGCACGAACATGCCCGAACTGTAGTGCTGTACGGGAGTATCAATGAACTCCCCCACGCCAGAGAACTCCACAATAGCGTCAAACTTGGAGTCGATCTCCTTTTTTGACATGCCTCGAATAGCGCCCGTTATGTAGATATTCTCGCGCCCTGTCAGGGTAGGATGGAAGCCTGCGCCAACCTGAATCAACGCCCCGACGTTACCGCGAATTCGGGAGTAGCCGCCATTGGGGGTAATGATGCCATTCATAACGCGCAGTAGTGTCGATTTGCCGGAACCGTTGGGCCCAATCAACCCCAGGCACTCCCCTCGCCGCAGCGTGAAGGAGACATCGTCCAGAGCCCAGAACTCCTGCGGGCGCAGGACGTTGTCCTTAGGGCGCAAGCCAACGAGTTCACGTGCAACATCGGTTCCCGTGTACCACATGGCGCGCTTGAGAGACCGACAGAAACGCTTGCGCAAACCCTTGGTCTCAATAAGGACTTCTTCTGACATGAGGCTCACACTATGTCTTGGGTTCCGTTGCCACGACCGGCTTGGTATCTGAGGGTTCGAACGTATAGCCAAACTTGATGAAATCGTCCTTGAATTTGCGATAGACGAGTTGTCGGGATGCTTCACTGTAGTAGGTGCGGAAGTCGCGGTCTCGATTCTCCGTCACGTTCCCACGCCACAGCTCAACGCGCGGGATATTGTGGGAATCCAGACAGGTGTCCAAGTCAGCCTGAAGGTTCTCGAACCGCAGAAAACGGTCGGCAAACAGAAGGTACTCAATGCTCAGATGGCGCAGCGAATTGATCGTACTCCAGGGCTGTAGTCCCCAAACCGCTCGCCCCAACGCTCGTCTGAGTCTGTTGATATACCGATAGTGAGGGCGTTTTAACTCGTTGCTCACGAATTCATCGAAACTCATCTCCAGTGAGTCACGAACTTTCTTCTGCATATTCGCGTCACGGTTGATCCAGTGGTCGGGATCTTCAAGAAACTGAGACCACCGCTGGAATCGTAACCACTCACTTGGCCAGAAATCATAGGGATTGCGAACCGTTACGAAAACGAAGAGTTTCTTCAGAGAGGCCTTTGGTATCAGCCCTGTGTTGAGGAGCTGCGGCACAGTGGCATGTTTCCAATTGGCCAGCTCGTTGCCATCCACGTCCACGACTGATTTCTCGGGAAACCAGACGCCCTCCGAGCCCTTTCGAAGCGCATTGGATGTTACGGAACTCCCCGTACCCGGCTTGCAGATGAACATGTACCCATATTTCTTCGAAACAATCGGCATATTTTTCCTTACTCGCCACTTCTAAATAGACGCTAGAACCTAGAGCCAAAGGGGGCTGAAAAGCAAGAGCGTACTTGGATGCTCGTGGTTTCGCCTTGGTCCTGAGTGACCTCGAACACAGGTCACCCAATGGGTGAGTTGCCCTCAAGAAGCTGATCCCGACGTACGTCGGCACGAAGCATCTCCGGTGCTGCTATTCCTCGAAAATTGGGGAATGTCCAATTGACACTTGGAAACGGTTTTACAAGTATTGCGGCATGAACCACGCCCCCATACACTGCCGACTCTGCGACGGAATGGCAAAGCCCCGCTTCGAGAAACGGATACTGGGCAAGTATGACGTTGGCTATTTCGTGTGCACTCAGTGCGCCTCCCTACAGACCGAGGCTCCGTACTGGCTGGAGGAGGTCTATCAGGATGACCACCGCGCGCTCGATACATGGGCAGCCATTCGAACCCGGCGGTTGCAGGTACTGACGTACTTCATTGCTAGGGCCTTCAATGTTCAGCCCTCAGAGCAGATCCTGGACTGGGGGGCCGGCGACGGTCTGTATGTCCGCATGCTGCGTGACATGGGCTTCGATGCCTACCACTGCGATCTCTACTGCAAGAACGTATACGCGAACGGGTTCGATGGATCGCCAGCATCGACCTATGCAGCGGTAACCGCCTTCGAAGTTCTGGAGCATTTTGCGAACCCCAAGCAAGATCTGGATGAACTCTTCAGCCTCAACCCGCAATTGCTCATTGCCACAACAGGCATCTACAACGGACAGGGACCTGAGTGGAACTACCTCATGCCGATGACTGGCGCCCACGTTTTCTTCTATTCCGACAAGGCCATTCAACACATTGCTAAGGAACACCACTATCAGGTTGAGATTGTGGCGGACAAGTACATCATTTTCTACAAGCACCGCCCCAGCAAGAAGTGGCTTTGTGTTCTTCGGCTAATTCTCAAACACGCTGACGCACGATTTGTGCAAGTCCTTTTCGCTTTGCAAAAGCATGCCTGTCGGGCAGATCATGACCATCAAGCGTTATGCGACCGCGTCCGCAGGACATATGATGCCAACCCGGATTCAGCACGAGGTACAGAATGAAGCTGCTCTTTCACCACCTTCCGAAAACAGCGGGCACCTCGCTAATTGCCCAGCTCCGCTGGCGCTTCTGGCCCTCGTGCGAAGGCGCCCGCTACGACTATGAACTGAGCGAGAAGAAGATTCGCTCGCGCCTGTTTCGATTCTACCACGGGCACTTCACGGGAGCAAAGGTCCAGCAGTTCACCGAACTGGTGCCAAATGGCGTGGTCATCACATTCCTGCGCAATCCGTTGAACCGAGTGATCTCGCACTATCACAACCGCGTCGATAAGACGCGCATTCTGAAGGAACTGGCACGAACCGAGTCCAGGGGAGGCGTATCCGCGGAGAAGGCAAGAGCAAAACGCGAAATCTACGAAAGCGACATCTTCGGGATGTCCTTTCTTGACTACCTGGAGAGCGAGATCCCAATCTGCCGCGACAGCTACAAAAACCGGCAAACGCGCTATTTGACAGACATCGAGACGTTCCGCCAGAGTCACGAGGAGGGGCTCGCCATCGCGAAAGAGCGGCTGCAATCGCTCTGTCTGGACTTCGGGCTAACAGAGTTCATGGCCGAGTCGCTCCGCTCTTTCGAGGCCTCCCTCCGGCTGAAACCCGGGACACTGGATCCCAATTACCGTCGGAATGTATTTAGCGGAGGCAGCGCAAGCGGAAACCGAACCGCAAAGCGCTACACCGTCACGCAGAAAGAGCTGGACCTACTCGTCGACCGAAATCGCCTGGACATCGACCTCTACGCATTTGCGGTTAGACTGTTCTGTGAGAAACACGGATGCTCTCCGGAGCTTCTGGCTATCGACGACCCTGTCGAATTGGTACTGCAGTCGGGGCCAAGCGTAGAGTAGCAGGCCCCTTAGAAGCGCTCGGCAATACGCGGGAGTGAGGCTCTGAAGATCCGCCACCCCACGCCGAATACCAGCAGAGCCACGACCCACGACATGCCGTAGAGTAGCGGGTCCGCCACGAGCTTGCCGTGCAGCAACGCATGAGAAGTCGCCAGTACCGGGCTCAGCGGATTGAGGACGTTCACAGCCGCCGCAGGCCATGAGGTCGGTGGCGGGTAAATCACCGGAGTCAGAAAAAGGCCGAAATTGAGCAACATGCCGACGGCCTGGCTCACGTCGGTACCCGCGGCGGAGACGACAGACATAACCATTCCCAGCCCAAGGGCGATCAGGACCAGCGGGAGCAGCGACACCAGCGCCAAGGGCGCCGTCCAAGCGGGAACGACACCTTTGATTCCAAAAACAACCGCAATGGCAACGAGTCGGATGCCAAACGTGAAAACCGGTTGACCCAGGGAAGCAAACACCAGCGTATCTTTTGGGAAGTTGATGCGGGAGATCATATTGCTCGCGCCGGTAAGACTCATAGCGGAACGCGTGTAGATCCCAGTGAAGAGCTGCCACACGGTCATTCCCCACAACGCATAGCAGACATAAGAAATGGGAGTTGGTCCAATATTCAGCACTCGGTTTCGCACGGCAAAGGAAAATGCCGCAGCAGCCACAAGCGGCGGAATCACAGCCCAGACATATCCCAGCCACGACTGTCGGTACTGGGCAGACCAACTACGATAGAAGAGTCGCCAGGTCAGGCCGCGCGACTTGACCAGATCACGGAGCATCACCCCCCAGATGCGCCATCCCATATTCCGCAGCCGATCGCTGCTATAGACGACCTCCGGCACTCCGTCGCTCCCGCAGGGCTCATGGAACGTCGCCTGGGCAGGATCGGGCTGTGTTGCATTTGCTGACATACCCCGATAATGGCAGAGCCCAGATGCAAGTCAAGCGGAAGGCGGCCGCGGGAGAACGTTACGGCGCCAAAGGCATGGCTACGGGCCAATCTCGAGCCAGGCCAATCGACCCCGATGTCGTGCGTGGATTGTCGGTGCGGTCCTTGTTGTCGGCATCGCTAAGGACAACCAGGAACGCCCTAACGGTCGGCATGAACCATGCGAGATCATCCTGTCCGTCGCCATTGTAGTCGGTGACAGCCGGAAGCCAGTCTCGATTCCCGTAGGTGGAAGTCCAGCGCACGCCCGTCCCCGACTCCATGACACGGATCTTGCCATCCGCAACCCGGAATGCCGCCGGATCATCAGTACCATCACCATCGAAATCACCGCGCACGGGGATGTCATCCCGGCGGGCACCAAACGGACCAAAGGTGGCCTGCGGGTTGTCTCCCCGGACCGTATTGTCTGCATCACTGTAGACAACAAAGATCGTCCGATTTGCTGGGACAAACCAAGCCGCATCGTCAAGACCATCGCCATTGTAGTCGCCAACGGCAGGCTTCCACGAGGTATCTCCGAATGCACTCATCCAGACCGTGCCCGCGGCGGACTCTGAAACCCGGATCTTGCCATCCACGCCTCGGAAGACAGCGGGGTCCGCCATTCCATCACCATCAAAATCAGCTGGAATCGGTGTATCCCGGCTGGCCCCTAGCATAATGCGAGGCCAGCGGTCGTCGAATGCACGACTACTCTCCAAAATGATCCACCGCCGCGTCGCGGGAACAAACCAGGCAAAGTCCGAAATGCCATCACCATCAAAGTCCGAACAGGCGGGCAGACATGACTTGTGAGCGCGAAGCGTTTTGAACTGGGTGCTACTCAGGGAGGACTCGAAAATGAAGTCCCCCGCTACGGGGTCGAAGAGCGCCAGATCCGAAGTGCCATCACCATCAAAATCGTATGCTGACGTTGGTGGGAAATCCAATACATCCAGCGGATCACTTCCTGCGCGCACTTCGCGCAAGTCGTCCACGCCATCACCATCGGAATCCACGGCCAGAGGATCGGTCCCAAGGGTGGCTTCCACATCATCCGGTATGCCATCACCATCGGAATCCTCGGCGGGGAATAAGAGCACGCGGCTGTTGTCGGTATCCACCACAGCAATGTTCGACCAGTCATCCGAGGCAACATCCCGCGGATTGGAAAGAACGCCACCGCGGATGTAGTCCTCCCAACTTCCCGGTGATGCAGATTGACGAACTACCGAAGAAGCGGAATCGGTTGCCAGCAGGACTCCGTTTGGCAGGACACTCAGTCCCACGGCACGATCGAAACTACCATTACCCTCTGCGGCAGACCCCTCCAGCTCCAGGTAGTCCCCGGTGAGTGAGAAGACTTGAATGCGGCTGCTCCATCCGCTGGTCGGTGGACTGGGGTTGTTGTCCGTGACGTACAGCTGCTCCCCGTCTATAGCCAACCCCGAAGGATAGCGCACTTTGCCAAGATCGGGCCCCGCTTCAATGAGCACAGACCACACTTTGGTCTGTCGCATGAATTTCTGAACACGGGAATTGTGATAGTCTGCCACGTAGATGTTGCCGTTTGCATCAGCAACGATCGAATAGGGGGCGTTGAAGTTGCCTGCAGCGGGACCGCGCTGTCCCCAGGTTGCCCAGTTCCCCGTCCTCGCAGAACGCCTCTGAATACGATGGTTTCCTGTGTCTGCCACCCAGATATTCCCGAAGGGGTCCAGGGCAACACTGAAGGGCTGGGTAAACTGACCGGCGGATCGACCTGCACTGGGGCCGCCATAGGAATTCCAGCTACCCATATACCGATCGTAGACCTGAATTCTGTGGTTCCCGGTATCGGCAACATAGAGCAACCGTTCGCTGAGATAGGCTCCGCGCGGTTTGTTGAATTCCCCAAGGTCGCTACCCACATCGCCGCCCAGAACACTAACCTGATAGTAGGACCCGGTGAGGCTGATGGAACTGCCTGAAGCTTCAACACTGATGTCCGCTGGCGTCAACCAACCATCGACATCCGAGAAACTCACCGTATGCGTTCCCGAATCCACTACAACGGCGTCGCCACTGTTGTAGTCAGCACCGTTGAGCTGCCAAAGGGCTCCGTCTGCCACCACACCACTCGGGTCCAGAATGGTCGTGATCGTGGAGGGCTCCTCAAGCTTGGTCCAGATGCGGGAAACCGATAACAACGTGGAGGATTCAATCACAATGACCTCATCTTCCGGTGCAGTCCACCACTGGACCTCGTTGTACTCAACGGTGTGATCCCCGTAGGCCAGGTTCGTCACGATCTCGCCAGAGCCGAACCAGTTAGAATTCCCCGAAACACGCCAACGCCCTTCGCTGGGCGGATCAGCAGGACCCCCGGACGCCTCGAAGGAAACCTGAAGCCCGCCACTCACAGGCGTGTAGGATGCCGTGACCGTGCGTTCCTCACCCTCAAGCAACTCAATGTGTATAGCAGTGGGAGTGTCCCAGCCGGGCACGTCTTCGGTGATATCCGAGAACAGAATGTCGTAACCGGGAAGCCCGGGCTGAAGACCATCAACGCGCGTTCCGGTTCCATGGTCATTGATGCCGCCATCAATAGACCACGTCGCATACGTCTTCACATCCGTGTTGTTGTCTATGATCACCGTAAGAGAGGCCGTCTGCATATAGGCACCCGTGATGACCGTCGACTCCCCGCGCACAAGATCCACTTCCACCGCATCGGGAGAAATCCAGTCATCCACCGCCTTGAAGTTGATTTCGTAGATGCCCGGTGACAGCCGCGTTTCGAGGTAGCCGCTGTCGTTCCAGGTTGCGCCACCATTGTAGGTCCATAGCGCACCCGCATCCACGGCGTCGTCAGGATCGAGGTAGACCTGCAGTCTCGGAGGGCCGACGATCTTGTGGTCAGTGGAGAACCCGACCGCGCCGTTGAAACTGGCGGCGTGCTCCCACTGATTCTGCCAGTCAGAGCCATAGCGCAGCACGTTGTCCTCAACCTGTCCCCACGCCCAGGCAACATTCGCGTTGCCACCGTTGGTGCCATTGTTTGCACTCGATCCCACGATCGGCGGAAGGTTCGTGTAGCTCGTGTTGTCATCGAAGCGATAGTAGGCCACGAGCGATTCCTCAAGCCCTGTGCGAACTTCATCGCGACCGTTCACGATTTCGGCCGCCGAGCGCTCCTCCTCCCAGAGTCGTACCTCATCCAGGCAGCCCTTGAAACCACGACCGATGTGCTGCATGACAGGGCCGCCGGCGTAGAGGGCCGGGAATGCGGACCCCGTTGTCGAGGCCACGTTGGTCCCATCAACGTAAAGCGTCAGATCCCGGTCATAGTAGCTCGCGGCAACGTGCGTCCAGTTCGATCCATCCGCTACGATGGGAACCGCGCTGTCGGCACGCACCTCGGCTCCACCAATGGAAACGTACCGAACGTAGGGCGTGTTCGAAACACTCAGGCCAACTTCGTAGTTCACCGCGTTGCTGGCGACAGAACGCAGCATAATGATACCGCCATCGGCCTCGTCCGCATCGGGTTTGATCCACGCTTCGATGGTCCACTTGTCCAGCGAGAAGCGCTGCTCCATCGGGAAGTCAAGGAAGTCCGTTTGGGCACCACCGAAACAGACGGAGAGGTTGTTCTGTGGACTCAGCGACTGAGCAGGATGCCCATCCCCGCCAACATCACGCCCATCGATCAGGCCATCATCATCAGAGTCCGGGAGCCAGGGATCAGAACCAAAGCGCTGCTCCTCGCGATTGACGAGTCCATCGAGATCAAAATCCTCATCGCCATCGCTAACACCGTTGTTGTTCGAATCGCGGTCGCGAGGGTTCGTCTGGCAAATATACTCATAGACGGCATCCAGACTGTCGTCCGCCGAGTCTGGATCCAGGGGATTATTGTCACGCTCGGCGTCCAAGGGTACGCCATAGTCATCGTTTTCCGGCACGGCGCGCGCTTCACGGTCCGGGCGAGGGACGGTATTTCGCTGCTCGTAGAACTCACTCCACACCTGGCAGTGCCAGACCGCTCGCGGATCGCCGCGACTCTCATCGCCACGCACCACCATGGCGACCCCATTGCAGGTCAAGTCAGCATCGAACTTGCCCGTTGCCACTTCGAACTCGTAGGCCGTATCGTCACACCCATGTGGAAAATCACTCACGCTGGGGTCATAAGCTTGATAGTCCGCAATGGTGTAGGGGGTCGAGCCAATGATGCCACCGCCACCAAATTCAGCGAGCTCTATGCTGCTCACGCACTCCACATGGATCTGGTTGCGACCGGTCTGCATATACTGCGCCACGTCGTAGGACTGCGCCGTGTTTTCTTCATTCCCCGCTGTCGTCACGCGCACCCCGTTCACCGTGATAATCGTCGAGATCATGCCCGGAGTATGTACGTTCAACGGGCACTCGATCGGTTGCGAGAATAGATAGACATAGCGTGTGTAGGCCGAGCGAGACCCTTCAAAAAAGTCGGGCCGCGTCTTCGGGTCGTGAAAGACCTCGCCATCGACCTCCTGCCAGGACCTGAGGTTGCCTATAGATCCGTATCCAGTGAAAGCGCGAAAATACTCAAACG
>JABGOW010000378.1 GCA_018645275.1 Verrucomicrobiota bacterium | reverse complement strand
ATGTGCGCATACCGGCGGCAAAACGTTTGGGCATTGACAGGTTCTCTATCGTGGTTACTATCATAGCTGCTAGCAGGGATTTTGCCTATCCCTCATTTTGTATGAGGGGTAGCGCGCAACGTACACGTTGATAGAATATGGAGCAGGCATGGACCCCACCGTGAACCATCTCATTCAGTTGCAGGAACTAACCCAGGTGCGTGAAGAGCAAAGGGTTGCCGGCGGCGCTGCGCACCTTGAGCGGATCAATAGCGCGATAGACTCGATGACCGAACAGCTTCCGTCCGGAATCAAGGCGACGTTCGAGAAGTTGCACAAGAAGGATCAACACGTAATTGTGCCGGTTTCGGAGAGCGTCTGTTCCGTTTGCGGGATGCAGCTTCCCCGCAGCCTAGTGCAGCAGGTTCGCCTTGCGGAGGCCTTGCAGTCCTGCCCGAATTGCGCCCGTTTCCTGTATATGCCGGATGCGGTCGCGCGCAATGTTCGCCCGCGCCCCGGCCGGTTCGACGCTCGGAAGCCGGGCGTTTCGCGGTTTTCTTCTGCAGGACTCATGATCCCCGATCTAGGGTGCGACACCAAAGACGACGCCATTGCAGCGCTTGCGAACCGGATGGAAAGTGAGGGATTCGTTGACAAAGGGGAGCTCCTTCTCGAGGAGGCCCTTCGGCGTGAGGCGCTCTACTCGACAGCCGTTGATCATGGGCTGGCCTTTCCGCATGTTCGGGGGGTTGAGGGTGGTGCGTTGGCGCTGGCCGTCGGACTGAGCAAGGAGGGGATTCGTTTCGATGGGCCGAAAGGGGAACTGACTCACATGGTCTTCTTCATGGTGATACCCACCGCCGCCAGCGCCTTCTATTTGAAGCTGCTTGCGGGGTTGACTGAGACCTTCATGGACGAGGCACCCCGTGCCGCGCTTATGGAGGCTGAAGACCAAGCCGCGATGTGGAAAGTACTGGTCAAGGTGACTCGCAAAGCGATCAAGTAGTGTGCTTCTTTTTTGGTCTGTTGGGCACGGTTCGCCGGGGCCGGTTTTGAGGGGAGGGTGGCGTTGAGCAGCAGCGTTCTTGAGTGGTTCAAATGGGCCTCGCTGGCCTCGCAGCGCTCGCGCTACCATCTCAAAATTGCCGTTGCCCTGATCGCCGTGATTCCTCTGCTCAGCTTCTGCCTGCTTGGGCTTTCGCTGTTGACGTCGATGGTCAACTACTCCCCGATGGCGCACATTGCGATCGCGGTGACCGGCCTGATTTGCGGCATTTCCGGCTACAGCATGCTGCGGCAGTATCCCGCCAATATTGAGCGGATGCGCCATTATCTTTCGCGTATCGCGTCCGATGATCTTCCCGATGAAGCCTCACTGGTGCATGGTGAGCAGGATAGTTCGGATATCGAGCACTACCTGAACGTCGTCATCCGGGGGTTGCATGACAAGATCACGAGACTCGACAGAGAGCTTGCCCGTTCCCAGGATCTGCTGCTTACGGTCGAGAGCCAGTCAGAGGAGATCGTTGCCGCCGAGCGTCAGCGGGTAATGATCGAGAGCCTGGGAGCTGCGTGCCATCATTTGGGCCAGCCCGCGACGGTTCTCAGTATCTACCTTTCCCGCCTGCAGGAGATGCGGCCAGAGGTTCTCGGCCAGGATGAGTTTCAGGCGTGCTCGAGTGCCGTCGACAGCATTTCTGAAATCCTGAAGAAACTGAAGCGTGTCAGCGAGTATCGAACCTTGCCCTATATCACCCATACCGAGGGGCAGGGGGATGCGGCTCGCCTTGATGCTCAGATCGTTGATATTGAGCCGGCGGAGTAGCCACCTACCCCAGTCGCTTCACGAAACGCGCTATCCTGACGATAGCTTCCTGAATTTCTTCAGTTGCCGTTGCATAGGCACAGCGCACAAAACCCTCGCCGCAGGCCCCAAAGGCGGTTCCCGGCACAACGGCAACGTTCTCCTCTTCGAGAAGCTTCATTGAGAAGTCATGGGCGGAGAGCCCGAAGTCGCTAATATCGGGAAACGTGTAGAAAGCGCCCCTTGGTTTAAGGCACGGAATCCCGGCGCTCTCGAAGCCCTTCAGCATCAAGTTGCGGCGCCGTTTGTAGGCTTTGCGCATTTCGATGACATC
>JABGOW010000475.1 GCA_018645275.1 Verrucomicrobiota bacterium | reverse complement strand
AGCGATATCCCAACCACGAATGGGCAAAGACAAAGAAACCAGGAAACGTGATGGCGAAGTTCTCACCGGATGCCACGGCAGTCATGGTGCGCTCGAGCGAGCAGATCTGCTCAACAGACTTGCTATGGCGTGACCCCGGGCGACAGTTCCGCCTCACACTTTTGACGCAGGGATTGTAGCGTACCTCCTCAATCACAGCATGGACAAGATCGTCCTCTGTGGGCGCAAACCCCAAAGCCACGTCACTGTTGAGCTCCACATCCCACCGGGTAGTCCGTGGTGAGCTGGTAATCCGAAGCGGATGCGTGCAGCCGCAGGTAAGTGCCAGTGCGAATGATACTATCAGTGATCGTAGAATTAGCTGTTTCATTGTCCTTCTCCTCTTTATTCAGTCTTCGTTTGTCTTCGTTTCGGGGTATCGCGCTATCTCAGTTGTCTGCCGGACTCTTGCTCTATCGGCCGCTACCTCCCTTCCTGCTTTCAATCCGCTTGCCGTGCAACGAGCTGCCATCTAATCGACTGCTCACCCGTCTGTACGCAGAAAGCTCAGCGACCTTTCAGCAGGAGGCAAAAAAGGGAGAAAAAGTTCCTTTACGGCGAAAGGGGGAAGATTGTGGCCCCGTGGGCACAATCCTGGGAGCACCTATAGGAAAGCTCTGAGAATGCAGCACCGAAAGGGGAGGCGATGACCGCAACCAGAGAAACCATTGCTATGCGCGCTCGAGGCAGAACATCGCCTTGCCGATACCGACCATGTCGCCGTGAGCAACATACGCGGAGGTAATGGCCTCTCCATTGAGGAGCGTACCGTTCTTAGAGTTCGCGTCAACAAGACGCACGAAGGGCATATCACACTCGAAACGACAGTGTATGCGGGAGACCCCCGCACATTCGACCCCGTAGTTCGCAGAGCCACCTGTGCGGCCAATGGTCATGGGCATTCCCGAAACCGGGAAGGTAATGTCCAAGGCAGCGCCTGAAACAGCGCGCAGGAGGATCCAATCATCCGCAGCAAATGCATCGCCACGGTGACACACACCGGCCTGGATGCAGCGACCATGCGATGCGCGTGTGGACGCCCAATGCCGTGCAGAGGGGTAGCGATCCACCGCAGCCTTCAACGCAGTCAGCATCTCGACATCCGTTGGAACGCCATTCTTCATGAGAAGCCACCCTCCTCCTGAATGCAACGCACTTCCTCCCGCAACAGACTCACCACACGAGAACGGTAGACGTAGACATTATCGACCGTGATACCAAGCTCGTCAGCTACGGTTGCCGCCGGCTTCTCCTCAAGCGCATACATGATAAACGCCTGGTAGGTCCTGGCCGCGACACGCTGCTGAATGCGCTCCAAGGCCAACGCGAGAACAGAACCACGCCACTCGCTCTCCCACGGATCAGGCACGCCAGGTGAATCCGGATCGGGAAGACTCGCAATACGGGTGGTGACATCGTCGTGCTCCTGCTGCAGACGCCCCTCTATGCGGGCGCGCCGACGCCTGAAACGATCGCACACGCTCGTACGCGTGATCGTCTTGAGCCAAGAGAGAAACCGCCCCTTCGTCCGGTCATACTCAAAGGTGGCCAGTCTTCTGAACACCTTCAGCAGCACCTCCTGAACAACATCCTCCGCCTCCCCATGCGGAGCGCCAAAGTGGATTGCATAGCCATAGATGGCTCGCCAATACGTGTCGTAGAAGTCCTCCCAGGAAACCGAATCAACCTCTCCCTGGAGCCTGGCAATAAGACTTGCCCTTGTTTTCAGCCAAACGGATTCCATTTCAATTGCCCTTGCCTATTCGGCACGTGCCGTGCGCTCGTACAACCTAGCCCGCACATAGCCAGGGCTCAAGCGCCTTGGGAACATCAGGCATCTTCACTTCACCCTCCGCCTGCCCCTAGAAGTGCACGCAAAAACCTTCGAACTCGCCCGTGGCGGCGGAGTAGCTCACGTCGACACTGGTCACGTTCGCGTATGGAGGGCCGTGTACACACCAGCGGTGGAAGTCCTCAACCCCCTCTATGCCGCCCTCCGCAACGAGTTCAACCGTCCCGTCGGGGCGGTTGCGTACCCACCCCGTCAGACCAATGTGATTCGCTTCCTCTCGAGCAGAATCCCGAAAGAACACGCCCTGCACCCGGCCATGACAAACAAAGTGCCCACGTCGCTTCATACTCACGCCCTCATCATTCCCACCACAAAACCCCCCCCCCCCCCGTGAAGATCCCGTAGGCCAAGAGAGTAAACCAAACATCCTCCCGCTGCAAACCCCTCGACGCGTCCTTTTTCGCTCGACTTGCTCGCGGGACCTGAAGCAGACTCCCTGAGTGCAAGAGACCAGCATACACCACATCGAGACAGAACCTCCGCTTAATGGCGATTGGAACCACCCCTGCTGGAGCGTGTCCGAGACGATCGACGTGGATCAGTTTAGGCATGAAAGCAGCAATCACCGCCCCACGACTCGCGTACGCATTCTCTACAGCAAGGTGGGACTACACCTCATTTTTCGCGTTGAGGATCAGTACGTCCGGAGCGTGCAGACGATGCTCAATAGTGCCGTCTGTACAGACAGTTGCATCGAGTTCTTCGTCAAGCCACGAGACGACAGCGGATACCTCAACTTCGAAATCAACTGCGGAGGAGCCCTGCATGCCAGCTACATCAGGGACCACACCCGGACAAAGGCAGGATTCGCAGACATAACGGCGTTGTCTGAGTCTGATGCAGCGCTGATCGGGATTTACCATTCCATGCCCAGCACTGTCGATCCGGAGATCACGCGACCCACATCGTGGGTGAACCAGCTTTTCATCCCGTTCGAGGTACTCGCCAACTACGTGGGGCCCCTTGGTTCCATACCTGGACAGAGATGGCGCGGCAACTTCTATAAATGCGGCGACCACACATCTCACCCGCACTGGGCCGCATGGTCGCCGGTGAGCGCCCTCAACTTCCACGATCCGAGTTGCTTCGGGCAACTGGCATTTAAGTAGTAGCAGACCGGATCCTACGGGGAATTGCCTGCCCCCCCGCCTTCTGTATAATGCATACAACTGTATACACCACGCGCTCAGCATGCTGTTTCCTGTACGCACCCCCCGTTTCCCACGGACCGAATAGAATTGCTAATATTCTCTCTATTGCGCTCTCTCGCAACCCCTTACGACGCACCAAGAGACATCCCTTCAAGAAATTGGCACACTTCTGGCTAAAGAGCAGGGCGTACGAGATCAGCAATTCAGACTGAGTTACAGTAAAACGTGGAGGCTCACCAATGTCGCAGGCCAGAGACACTTACGAACGCTACCTTGAAGATATAGCCAGTCATCCCCGCATCACACCTGAACGTGAGGCAGAGCTTTCTGCCATCATCATGGCAGCAGCGGATCCTCAGGCGGTGGAAGCTGCCACGGATGAGTTGATCCACGCCAACCTGCGACTCGTCGTCCACTGCCTCAAGGACTTTGATAAGTTCCTGTCCTCCCCCGCGGTGAGAATCACCCGCATGGACCTTATCGCAGAAGGTAACATCGGACTTATGAAGGCAGCTCAGCGTTTCAACGCCACATTCAGCAAGGACGATGAGAAAGCCTCCCGGGGATCCGGCATCCGATTCAGCACCTACGCCTGCAAGTGCATCAAGAGCCGAATGCGACGGGCACTGAAACTCGCCCGGTTCATTCACATCCCCGAGCACCATTTTGGCTACTGGAGCGAAATGGAGGCATTGCGCCATGAGCACGGCGAAACCGTTTCGGACAAGGTTCTCCGCAATGAGCTCGACGTCAGCGACGAAGTTCTCGGCTTGCTCAAGCAGAGCTCCCAGAGCGGCATCTGCATGCTTGAGGATCTCGCCGCACAGGAAACAGACGGCGGCGGATGGCATGACTTCATTCCCAACGAAGCAGTCCCCTGCCCCGCTGATGAAACGGGTCGCAATGACTTGCGCGCATTCCTGGTAGATGAGATGAAGACGCTCCCCCCTCGTACCCGCAACATGCTCTCACTGATGTACTTCAACGAGCATGCCCCGACTCTGCGGGAACTCTCTCACAAGTATGGAATTTCCAGCGAGCGATGTCGCCAAGTCTGCGCACAGGGCCTTCAGCGCCTGCGCCGACAGATGTCCAGCCGCAGAGAGCGAATCGAGCCCGATCTGCTTGCAGGGCTTGAGGCCTTCGCTGCGTAGAGTGGGAACCTCCCGGTATGTGGCGAGCATTCGGTAGACCAGTTAGGGATAACCTCTTGTCATCCCGAGCTTGTCGAGGGATCTCAAGAGTTACCACTTAGCGCGAGGTCCTTCGGCAAGCTCTGGATGACAGAAAGGCGGGTTCACCGAATGTTGACGTTTTGCGCTTCTGGCGCAATAAAACCTTAGCAACCTGTTTGAATTCTCCGGTACTGTGACCTACACTTCTCGACCTAACGTATACACGAAGGCACCCGAAAAGGTCATAGATATGCCAGACAGTCCATCTCTTGTCGTACTCGCCGCAGGAATAGGAAGCCGCTACGGCGGGCTAAAACAACTTGATCCCGTGGGCCCGAGTGGAGAGGTCGTCATCGACTACTCACTCTACGACGCACTGCATGTGGGCTTCGAGAAGCTCATTTTCGTCATTCGCCGCGATATCGAAGCGGACTTCCGTGCCGCCATAGGGCGCCGCTTTGAAGATAAGGCAGACGTCCACTACGTCTTTCAGGAGCTGACAAGCTTGCCGACAGGCCGCGAGGTGCCAGCAAACCGTCAGAAACCATACGGTACGGGCCACGCCGTCCTCGTTGCCAAGGATGCAATCCGCGAGCCCTTCACCGTGATCAACGCGGACGACTTCTATGGCCGCCGCGCCTACCAGCTCCTTCATGATCACCTCATCCATGAGGAGGAGGAGGACACCTACGCTCTGGTCGCCTTTGCGCTCCGCAACACGCTTTCCGACTTCGGCAGCGTCGCGCGCGGCATTTGCTCCGTTGACGAAGACCACTTCCTCCGTAGCGTCGTTGAGATGACGGCCATTACACGCGATGGAGATCGAGCTGTAAACCGAATGCCCGACGGATCAGACGTATCACTTACGGGGGATGAGTGGGTGTCGATGAATATGTGGGGCTTCGCGCCGTCACTCATTCCTCGCCTGGAGGCAGGCTTTGAGGCCTTTCTTGAGAAATGCTCAGAGAACCCAAAATTGGAGTACTTCCTGCCGGCGGTAGTGGACGCTCTCGTCCATAGCAATACGGTGCGCACCCGTGTGCTTCCAAGTCCAGATTCCTGGTTCGGCGTCACCTATCAGGAGGACAAGCCGCATGTGGTTCAGAGCATACAGCAACTTGTGCGAGCAGGAATCTACCCCGAGAGCCTCTGGGGCTAGAGGGTGTTCGCGACCGGGACGAGTTGCTTGCCTATGGAGCAAACGCAATCGTTGACCATCCCGTTGCGAGTTACTTCCCCTCCTTGACAATGGGAGCCTGTCCAACCCATAGTCCTCCATGCTGAAGTTCCTGACTCGACGACTCCTCACCATGATCCCGGTTCTATGGGTAACCGTCACATTGACGTTCTTCCTTGTCCGATTGGCGCCTGGCGGACCGTTCACTGAGGAGAAGCAGTACCCCCAACAGGCAATCGACCAACTGAACCAGCACTACGGCTTGGATGCCCCCATACACCTGCAGTATGCCCGCTACATCGGACGCCTTCTGCGTGGGGACCTCGGTCCCTCCCTCAAGTACCAGAACCGATCCGTGAACGAGATCATCTCTGAGACTTTTCCCGTATCTCTTGAACTGGGAATTTGGGCCTTGCTGGTCGCGCTACTGCTCGGCCTGCCTGCGGGGATCATGGCATCCCTACGGCCGAACAGCGTTCTCGACTACGCCCCCATGTCACTGGCAATGATAGGCATCTGCATCCCCTCCTTTGTACTTGGGCCGCTTCTCGTGTTGGCGCTTGCATTGGGGCTAGGGTGGTTCAACGCATCGGGTTGGAACATGGCATCGGATCGCATTCTGCCCGCCATCACCCTCGGATCCGCCTATGCCGCCTACATCGCAAGACTGACGCGGGCGGGCATGCTTGACGTGCTCCCGCAGGACTTCATTCGCACAGCCCGAGCCAAAGGGCTCCGCGAGTCGCGCGTGATCGGCCGCCACGCCCTGAAACCTGGAATTTTTCCCGTAATCTCCTTTCTGGGTCCCGCTGTTGCAGGGCTCATAACAGGCTCTTTCGTTGTTGAGACCATCTTCCATATTCCAGGTCTGGGGAAGATGTTCGTAATGGGTGCCTTCAACCGAGATTACACATTAGTATTGGGGCTTGTGGTGTTCTACTCTGCCCTCGTCATCCTCTTCAACACGGTGGTGGACGTTGTCCTGGCCGCCCTGAATCCACGGCTCAGGGGGGCGTCATGAGCGGCCACAAGCAGGGCTCCCCATGGGCGCAAATGTGGCAACGACTACGCCGCAACCATATGGCCGTGGCGGGACTCATCACGCTGACGTTGCTCATTCTGACCGCCCTCTTAGCCCCCGTGCTAACGCCATATAGCTACGAAGAGCAAAATCTTGCTCTCGGGGCAACTCCACCCTCAATGGAGCACCTGCTGGGCACGGATGACCTCGGCCGTGATCTCCTGACGCGCATGCTGTACGGAGGTCGAGTCTCGCTTGCGGTAGGCCTGTGCGCCACGCTCGTGTCGCTGCTGATCGGGGTGACGTACGGTGCAGTCTCAGGCTACGCAGGTGGAAGAACTGATAACGTCATGATGCGCCTTGTCGATATCCTTTATGCACTACCATTCACGGTTTTCGTTATCATCCTCATGGTCGTGTTTGGTCGCAACTTCATGCTGCTCTTTGTGGCCATCGGCGCCGTGGAGTGGCTGACCATGGCCCGCATTGTCCGCGGTCAGGTTCTCGCGGTCAAGCAGCAGCCCTTCATCAAGGCCGCGTCGGTATTGGGATTCTCACACACGCGTATCATCGCTCGGCACATCATCCCCAACGTCGTTGGGCCTGTGATCGTCTATACAACCTTGACGATTCCACGCGTGATGCTGTTGGAGTCCTTCCTCAGCTTCCTCGGCTTGGGCATTCAGCCACCCATGAGCTCATGGGGCCTGCTGATTCGGGATGGAGCCAAGATGCTGGAAACCTATCCCTGGATGCTGATCTTCCCGGGGCTTGTACTCTCGATCACCCTCTTCGCCCTGAACTTCCTTGGCGACGGGCTGCGCGACGCCCTGGACCCCCGAGCCTCCCACCGCTAGCAAAAGAAGGAAGGCCTCAGGTCAATCCGTTCGCCCACGAGGAAATCAGAGCAACAAGACCATCCCGACGAGTATCAGCTCTCTCCGCCTGGAGCTCGAGCTCAGCCCCCAGCACAGATGCACCGGGAGCGCCCATCGTTCCCCCAAGCCCCTTTAAAACATGGGCTGCGCGCTTGAGGGACTCGGCATCTCCAGCAGCGCTTGCCACCTGAATGGCGTCAGCCTGCTCGCGGGCCTCATCCACGAGAATCTCCATCAGCCCCTCATCAACCGCACTTGTATCAACCGTAAATCGCGGCAACTGGGTATCATAGTTCGATATGAGTTCGCGGGCCTCAGCAAGATCAATCTGATGAACGTCCATATTCAGCTCCCTATAGCGTCAGAGATTCTTCAGCAAAGTGGGGTGGAAATCCGCCCCACTTTGCGCTATCATCTTCTGATCATGTATGAGCAGGAACCGGAAGACGAGATCTTTCATGCGCATAGACCCAGACAGGTACTGTACGAGCTGTAGTCCAACGGAGGGCAAGGGCTTCACGCTGGTCGAGATCATGATTGTGGTCTCGGTTATTGGCCTCTTGGCCTCACTGGCAATCCCGGCCTTAAAGAAGGCACGAACGGAATCCATTCGGGTTGCTTGCCTCAACAACCTGCGACAGATGGCTGCTGCAAAGGAGATTGCAGCAATCGCGAACAACTGGGGCAACAACGACGGACCGGGCTCCGTGGGAAATCCAGGCTACCGCAACACGATTTCCGAGTATATCAAGGGCGGACAACGCCCCATGTGTCCGACAGGGGCAGAGTGCTTCTACAATGCACTTGCGAGCTCCCCAACCTGCGAGAGCGGCATCGAAACACACGTGTACAAGGCAACCGACTAGCCCCGCTATTCCGAGGGCACGGTAGCCGGGGGCGCTTCAGCGGGAATCTCGATCGGAACCGGCGGTGCCTCCACTGGAGCCGTTGTCGAAACCTCCTCTGAAACAGGAACGGGGATCTCCACAACAGGGGCAGCCTCCGGCATCTCGACGGGACCGTCACCCATAGGCATTTCCATCGGCGTTTCAGCCGGGGCAGGAACCGGAAGTGGGGTCGACGAGACAGGCCCCTGCGCAGGTGCAGGCTGCTCGATCACAATCGAATCGGTCACAGATGCCGCGGACCCCCGGCGAGCGGTGAGCATCGTAAGCAAGATGGTGTTGGCCAGAAAGACGATGGCCAGCACGACAGTCGCCTTCGTCAGCACATTACCCATACGAGAGCCAAAGATGGCCTCTCCCATGCCACCTCCGAATGCAGTTCCACCCATACCGCCTTTGGTCTTCTGGAGAAAAATCACACCAATCAGAAGCGCACTCACGAGAGCTTCCAACACGATCAAGAATCCGTAAATGATTGTCATATCAGGTCCTTCTGAGTCTATTCGCTCTGTGCAACACGCACGAGCTCAACGAAGGAACGCGCGTCGAGTGCGGCTCCACCAATCAGCCCACCATCAATGTCCGGCTGCGCTAGAAGCTCGGCAGCGTTAGCGGCCTTCATGCTTCCGCCATACTGAATGCGGATACCAGCGGCCACCTCGGCATTTGCCAGCTCAGCAATGACCGAACGGATGAACGCATGAATTTCCTGCGCCTGCTCGGGGGTTGCGACCTCTCCGGTCCCAATCGCCCAGACGGGCTCATAGGCAAGCACAACGCGCTTCATCTCGTCGGCATCAATGCCGGCCAAGCTGCCCTCAAGCTGAGTCTTAACGACCTCCTTGTGGCGTTGAGCACTGCGCTCCTCAAGCGTCTCGCCAATACACACAATCGGGATCAGGTTACCGGCCAAAGCAGCCTTGGTCTTCTTGTTCACGATTTCATCGGTCTCACCAAAATAGCTCCGACGCTCGCTGTGACCCAGGATCACATAGTGGCAGTAGATCGAACGAAGCATGTTGGCGGAGATTTCACCCGTGTAGGCTCCATCACTCTCCCAATGCATGTTCTGAGCACCAAACTTGACCTGCGTGTTGTCAACCGCGTCAGCAACCACAGACAGAGACGTAAAGGGAGGGCACAGGACCACATCCACCTCGCGACAGTCTGCGAGCTCGCGCTTGATGTCCGCTGCAAGATCCTTGGATTCCGCAACCGACTTGTTCATCTTCCAGTTGCCCGCAATAATGCGTTTTCTGAGCTTGCTCATTTCTCTCTTCCTCTATTTATCGCTTAGCGCTGTAATTCCCGGCAGGGCTTTGCCTTCAAGAAACTCAAGACTGGCTCCACCACCTGTACTAATATGAGTCATCTGGCCAGCCAAACCACTCTTGTTGACGGCGCTGACACTGTCACCGCCCCCGATAATGCTTGTGCAGTCTGCTGCGGCAATGGCCCTCGCCAGTGCCATCGTGCCCTCGGCAAATGGTGCCATTTCGAAACACCCCATCGGTCCATTCCAAACGACCGTTTTCGCATCCGCAACTGCTTCGGAGAATAGTGCAACGGATTTTGGTCCAATGTCGAGCGCCATCCAATCGTCAGCAATGCCCTTCTCCTCGACCGTACGCGTATTCGCATCAGCACTGAAGGCATCCGCAATGATATGGTCGACGGGCAGCAGGAAGTTGACGTTCTTGGTCTTGACCATTTCAAGGGTCTCTTTGGCAAGGTCGATGCGCTCTTCCTCCACCAGCGAGTCGCCGACGGGAATGCCCATGGCTTTGTAGAACGTATAGACCATGCCACCACCCACGATGATGGTGTCAACCTTGTCCATAAGGTTCATAAGAACGTCGATCTTGCCGCTGATCTTGGCACCGCCAAGAATCGCCACAAACGGGCGTTCAGGATTGGCCACGGCATTGCCAAGATAGGCAATTTCCTTTTCCAGCAGGAAGCCAGCGGCGCACTCCTCGAAATGCTTAGTCACCACAGCCATGGACGCATGGGCACGGTGGGCGGTCCCAAACGCATCGCAAACGTAGACATCACCAAGCGAGGCAAGCGCCTCAGCAAATTCGGCTTGCTGCACCTTCATCGCGGCTTTTGCGGCGACCTTCTCCTCTTCTGTCGCATCCGCAGCCAGAACCGGCTTGCCCTCTTCCTCGGGGTGGTAGCGCAAGTTCTCCAGTACCAGAATCCCGCCGGCAGGAAGCGCGTCGGCCATCGCTTTGACGGTCTCACCAATGCAATCGGGCGCAAACTGCACGTCGCGCCCTATAAGCTCAGAGAGGCGGTCTGCCGCAGGCTTCAGGCTGAACTCAGGCTTCGCCTGCCCCTTGGGGCGACCGAGGTGGCTCATCAAGACCAGCGAACCGCCCTGATCGAGAATATGCTGAATGGAAGGTATGGCGGCACGAATACGAGTGTCATCACTCACGGTGGACCCATCGAGCGGAACATTGAAGTCCACCCGCATCAGCACGCGCTTACCTTGGAAATCCAGGTCTTTGATCGTCTTCTTGTTCATTACGCCATTTCCTCCACTGCGCCCGAAAAGGGGGCGCGCCCACTAACTAGAACAGGGACACTGAGGCCATAACAAGACCTCAGTGTCCCCCATATTCTTTCTACCTCAGACGCTGCGGGAACTAGCCCACGGTGTCCATATGCGCAACCAGATCAAGAATCTTGTTGGAGTAGCCCCACTCGTTGTCGTACCACGACACGACCTTCACGAAGTTGTCGGTCAGCGCAATGCCGGCGCCGGCGTCGAACACTGAAGTGCGGGTTTCGCCAATGAAATCAGTCGAAACGACGGAGTCTTCCGTGTATCCGAGAATACCGGCGAGCTCGCCCTCAGAAGCAGCCTTCATGGCAGCCTTGATCTCGTCATAGGAAGCGCCCTTATCGAGGCGGCAGGTGAGGTCGACAACCGAAACGTCGCAAGTCGGGACGCGGAACGCCATACCCGTGAGTTTGCCATTCAACTCAGGAATGACCTTGCCCACAGCCTTGGCAGCACCCGTGCTCGACGGGATAATGTTGAAGCCAGCACCGCGACCACCGCGCCAGTCCTTAGCGGAAGGAGCGTCAGCAGTCTTCTGTGTGGCGGTCACCGCGTGTACGGTCGTCATGAGACCTTCGGTGATTCCGAAGTTGTCATTCAGAACCTTGGCGATCGGGGCCAGGCAGTTTGTCGTGCAGGATGCGTTGGAGACGAAGTTCATGTCTGCGGTGTAGGTCTTGTGGTTCACACCCATGACGAACATAGGAGTCGCGTCCTTGGACGGAGCGGACATTACAACCTTCTTGGCACCAGCATCAATGTGCCCCTGTGCACCCTCTTCAGTGAGGAAAACGCCGGTGGACTCAACAATGTAGTCAGCACCGCAAGATGCCCAGCCGATGTCTGCCGGGTTGCGCTCTGCAAATACGGCAATTTCCTTGCCATTGACGACGAGCTTGCCGTCGGCCGCGCTGACTTCGCCATTGAAGCGACCATGCACGGAATCATACTTGGCCATGTAGACCATGTAATCCACGTCGATGAACGGATCGTTAATCCCTACGATCTCAATATCGCTACGCTCACACGCTGCACGGAACGCCAAACGTCCAATTCTTCCAAAACCGTTGATGCCTACTTTGATTGCCATGACACTGACCTCCTCTGATGATGTACTCTTCTTCGCTCTGATAAAAAAGTTGGCAAACCATATCGAAACCACCTTGGGGAGTCAACCCGCCAGCCATTCTTTTTTCGGTTCGAAACGAAGCGAACGCTTGAACCTGACACCCCGAAACCAGTAGGCTGTGGGCCAACCGACATGAAGCTCATCGATAAACACCTGCTACGCGAGTTCCTGATCCCGCTGACGTATTGTCTTCTCGGGTTCGGTATGATCATTGTTGTCAGCGAGTTATTCGGGGACGTAAGTCGCATCATGGCTGCAAAGCCTCCGTGGCATGTCGTCGTCAGATTCTACATTTCCGTTCTCGGCCCCAGCATGCAGTACTTGGTGCCTGCGTCTCTGATGCTGGCGACGCTCTACACCCTCTATGGACTGACAAACAACAACGAACTGGTCGCCATGCGCGCAAGCGGCATCAGTATTTATAGAATCATGGTTCCTTTTCTGGGAGTCGGCATTGCCTTCAGCCTCGCGACGGCAGCACTCAACGAGACTTGGATTCCCCACGCAATGCAGTGGGCCCACGAGATGCGCGAGAACAAGTTTTGGGATGTTGAGACCCGCGTCTTCGACCAGTGCATTTACCTGAACCCCGTCACCGCGCGCCAGTGGATCATCAAGGACTTTGACACTAAGAACCCCAGGTTCTTGAAGGATGTTGAAGTCAAACAGGAAACACCGGAAGGCCTGCGACAAAGCGTCATTACCGCCAAGAGGGGCGACTATCTTGACGGTCAATGGTGGTTCCATGGCCCGCGGATTCAACACTTCGGCCCAACGGACAACCCCGTTGGAGACGTAGAACCTCTCGGCGCCGATGCGGATAGCATCGTAGAGATGCGCGACTATGATGAGCTCCCTTCCGCTTTCGTCAGCACGGTCCGACCGTGGGCATTCCTGAACATCAGGGAGATGTTTCGCTATCTCAGACTTCACGAGGAGAGTCTCTCCGAACGCGCTCGCGCGGAGAAGCGCTATGCGATGCACAGCCATCTATCAGGTCCTTGGGCTTGCCTGATCGTCATCCTCTTTGCCATCCCAGCCGGCACCCGCACGGGCCGACAAGGGATGCTCGTTGCCGTCTTCACTGCAATTGGCCTGCTCGCCAGCTTCTACACGCTCGCGCAGATGGGACTCATCATTGGGTCAACAGGACTCGTGCCGCCTGCGGTTGGAGCCTGGTTGGCAAATGGCGTTTTCTGCGTCATTGGACTCGTGATGATGGCTCGAATACGTTGATTGCTGATCGGCGGCGGACCTCACCCAGGAGTGTCCTCAGTTTTGTGGTGCCATTCGTCAAGAGCACCTGCAAACACGAGGACATCCTGCTTCTGGGAAGTGAAACGGGAGAATCATCTTGGTGTGTGGCAGAGATCCTTCGACAAGCTCAGGATGACATTCTTTCTGAGGTTTTCCGTCATCCTGAGCTTGTCGAAGGATCTCCGGCCCTGTTCTCCCGCAAGGACGGGGGAATGTCGGCGGACCTCACCGTATTGACCACGCCATGTAGAAAGGCTAACCTGCTAAACACATCTAACGAGC
>JABGOW010000294.1 GCA_018645275.1 Verrucomicrobiota bacterium | reverse complement strand
CGCAGTCCTCTCCGGCACAGTGGCGGACCAGGCCGGTGGCGGCTCCGGCAACTTCTCCCCAGAGTACTTCCAGTCCATCGTCCTGTCGGGTCAGCCCAGCGCTTTGAAATGCCGTGTAACCTTCGCCCTGCAGTTCGGTCCAGAGTGCCTGGAGGTCAGCGTCAGCCTCCACCTTGGAGAGGAAATCTGCCTCACTGTAAGGGTCCATGGCCACGACCAGGGGGATCTCTTGCTTTACGATTGAGGTGACCTCATCGCTGGTTTCCTGGACATCACTACTCTCACCTGTGGAGCTGCTGCAACCCAATGCGAAGGCCAAAACTGCAATCCCCATGGTCCATTTCGTCATGCTAGCTCTCCTTTAGAAAACCGCTCTTGCCGAGGAGCTCGTTGAGGCGCTGGTCTTGCGCGGGAGCGCCCCGTCCAGCCAGTAGCTTCTCTACGTATTTGCCTAGTAGGTCGGTTTCGATGTTGACCCGGTCACCGGTTCGCCGACGAGCCAACGTGGTTTGCTGCAAGGTGGCGGGAATCAAGGCCACAGAGAATCCGTCGGCCTTGCAGGAGGCCACGGTAAGACTGATTCCGTCCACCGTCACAGAGCCCTTCTCCACGAGATAGCGAGAGAGTTGCGACAAAACGGTGAAGTGCAGTTCCACAAAGGGGCCCTGTTCCTTAATCTGAGCCACTCTCCCCACACCGTCGATGTGTCCGGATACCAGATGCCCGCCCAAGCGGTCCGAGAGGCGCAATGCCCGTTCGAGATTCAGCGGGTCTCCAGGACGCTTGTCGCCGAGAGTCGTGCGACGGAGCGTTTCGGGGGAAACGTCCACCACCAGGCGGGTTCCATCAGGTTTCACCGCGGTAAGGCAGGCACCGTCGACTGAGACACTTTCGCCAACTACCAAATCTTCGAATGGGGGGGATACGTCGATGGTGAGGTGAACTCCCGGCCCAGTTGCCGTTTTGGCAACCAGGGCACCAATCCGTTGTACGAGCCCGGTAAACATGGAATCCGTGACCCCTCGCCGTTGACCATCCTTGCTAACATACGCGAAGCATCTTGTCGATGGTAAAACGGGGCGTGCCGCGCTTGAGCGGGGTGCCGACTCATGGTACAGTTCTTCATGCCTATCTGTCAGGAGCGACCGATGAAGAGAATCCCCCTCATAATATGTGCTGTGAGCCTCGGCTTGTGGCTGGCTGCCTGCGGTTCAAGTTCCAATGGCAAGAGTGACGCCGACTCGAGTAGCGATGCGTCGGACCTGAGGTACGCCCCCGACGGGGCTCAGATCAAGCCCGATACGAACCAGCCCCGGAACTCCCCAGCCTTCACGTACAATGGCGAGGTTTGCAAGATCGGTCCCGTTCCACAAAGTGGGGTAACGGGCAAGGTCGAAGCTGGAGCGGATCGTCTGGACGCTTTTGCGCAGCGGTTGAAGGATGAAGGATACGACGTCTATCGGGGACCGGAACAGACGGTCATTGCTGAGCCTGTGATTGGTGATGTGGTGACTGAGCCGCCGGATATTATGACCAGGGAGAGTATGGGGATGCCGGATGTATCCTGGTACGATGAGTACACTTTCGAAGAGATCGTGGAAGAGATAGTAGAGACACCGGTTTGGGACGGGGGCGAGTACTTGATTGCCAGGACTCCCCTTTCTGACCTCATCTTCGTTCTCGCCGACGGCACTATCGGCGTTGTTTCCTGGTGCCCGGCCCACTCTTTGGGACAGATCCGGCGGCTGGACTATACGCTGGCTGATGCCATTAGGATGTTCGGCGATATTGCGGCCTATGATTACGCCACCGAGACGGAAAAGTGGACCATGCCAGTTGCCTACTATACGGGCAAAGCCGGATCCTATCAGCGCAGCTACATGAACGATTCTTTGACCATTGATGAGCGTCATGACGGGCAGGTTTCCATTACCGGCAAACCGATTATGGCCGGTTTTGCCCTCTTCGGCCACGCTGATGCCCCCTCTCAGGTAGGCGATGTTGTGGGGGTTGATTTGCTGCAGGTGGGGCAGAAGGTGTTGGCGGAAAACGACACGGTGACCGTGACTGGTCAGGTGGTGCGGCTCTGGGACTTCACGCCCCTGGCCGGCGAAGGTGAAATCCCAGTAATAG
>JABGOW010000551.1 GCA_018645275.1 Verrucomicrobiota bacterium | reverse complement strand
GTTACTGTAGGAACGGCGCGACCGCACAAACAGGCGGAATCACAGAACGCTTACGTCGCGCCAGAGCTTCGCGTTGCTGCGCGGCCGCAAGGGGCAAGGCAATACGACTCGCCAGCAACGTGAGGGCAAGAGCAGTATGCCGGTCGTAACCCCCTCGCCCTGTGTTCTCGACGGTTAGGACGCCCACGCATTCATCCTGGGAGGGAACGGCGATTGGTACAGAGAGGTGTGATTGCGTGTCATCAAACAGCACCAACTTGGGCTTTTGCTCAGGGTAGTGGTCAGTGGCGATCGGCTCGCCTGTCCGGAAGACCTCTGCAGCTATGCTCGGGCTGGTCTCCGCGACCAAACTGTAGCGTTCGGCCAGTCTGAGTTTGGTCCAATCTGTCGTTTTCGTTGACACGGCGACTGCGCTCCACAGTGCGGTTCTGTTGGGAGTTATCAGCTTGGCAACCGCTCGTAGAGTCATCTTCCGGCCTGTGGTCCGTATATGGTTTGCCACGACCTGTGGCTCAACACGCGGATGGGTCAGAATGAGACTGTCTTCCACCGCCTTGCGTAGTATCTGGACCGAAGAGCCGCCGAGCACTTCCCGCCAACGGTCCAAGAAGAGCGTCAGCAGTCTGTGGAGACTGCCCTTGCTGGCGGCGAGTTCACTCACATAGCCGAGCAGTCGGGTCTCCGTTGCGGTGAATGGTGACGATGACGCGCGCCCGACGATGATATGGCATTCGATATCTTTGCCCGGAAACGGAGCAACCGACAGGACGCACTGTTGCCTGCCGTCTTCCTCTTCCAGGATGACTAGGCGTTCCCCGGAAGCCAGTAGCTCTCCATGGTAGATCCCCGCCCGATGGAAACCTTCAGGAGACTCCTCCGTTCTGGCCTGCAACCCACGCTCGAAGTGCCAAAGCCACTCATCCCCGAGGGACGTCCGGAGGTAAGCGTGGTGGCATTGGATATGGACGACCTCATTGATGACCTTTACGGCCTCCTCCATGGTCGTCGTCCAGGCAGACAGCTCGCGGTCTCTCATTTGGCCCTCGTTAGCGTCGGCGACGCGCCCCATGTTTCATCCCCGTCAAACACAGCAGGTTGCTGTTCCTGTGTCCTGGCGCAGACTGCGTGGCTTAAGGGGGACGCCCTCCGCACCCATTCGGCTCAGCAGCGCTGTTGCTGCCACCTGAGCTGCAACTTTAGCATCGCTGGGTTGCCCCTGCAAACACGAATAACCCCAGCTTCTTTGCGTCACAACACCAGTGACGGCAATTCTGTGTGCCCGAGGGAGTGCATTCTGTGCTCCCCATCAACCCCAGACCGGAAGGAACCGAACGATGCCAAGAGGAATCATCGACAACTCACCTGAAGCCGTTGAGCGCCGGAAACTCGCAAGCGGCAGAGACGCGATCATGAAGAAGGTATTCGAGGACGAGACCTTCTGGGTCGATCATGTAGACATCGACACTACGCTGCGCATCCGCAACACGCTCGAGAACGCCATCGCGAACCGCAAGGCCATCATGGCTTCCAAGGCCGTGGATCAGCTGAAGGATTTTGATGTCGTTTTGCCGAAAGACGTCGACATCAAGTTCGCTGGATGGGAAACACGTAGTTCCCCCCGGGAAAGCCCCAACCCGGATCAACGATGGGTCAGGTTTGGGGCTTTGGGGAGAAGTGGGCAGGAATGGGGGCCATGGCAGTGCGGCCAAGCGGCGACCAACACGGATTAGGGACTCGCCGCCAAAGGTGGCCACGAGTCGTGCGCTTCTCTGCGATGAGTCAGGCAGGGAGCAGCGAGTTTTCTGTCGCCCAGTGCTGAAGAGAGCACGCGGCACTCGATGTAGCCATTGACCCCAGGCAGAGGTTCTGGTACGTTCCCGTGATAGCGGGAGCCACATGCGCACTAGCGGAGTGATGTTGGCGGCGCCTGCGGCCGAGATCTGTCGGGGAAGGAATACTGCATGATAGTGCTTGGAGTCGCCGCGCTTGAGATGACGCGAGTACCCGCCCATGGCTGAGATCGTCATGACTGCTGCTCCCTACTGTTATGGGCCGACCAGCAAGCTCCTTTGCGTCGCTGAAGAAATCGCGCATCTGCACACGATCACTTACGTCGGATTGGGGCCGGGGCTGTCAC
>JABGOW010000193.1 GCA_018645275.1 Verrucomicrobiota bacterium | reverse complement strand
AACCGTATCCATCAAACAGCGCCTGATCCCCCCTTCACGTCCCATCTCCCCTTTTGTGAGGGTTGAAGCCTCACTCCAGGACGTTGACAGCGACGACGCCGACAACGCCCTGATACTTCGGGCCACCGCAGGCTGTGACTTCATGATGAGTCCCGACATGGCGCTGGTGTTTGAAGGCGGCCTTTCGGAGGCTGAGGCATTGAGTTCAGATGGGACCGGCAATGAGGACGGCTGGCTCATGAATGTCGCCATGCAGTTCTACTGGGAATAGCAGCTTTAGAGGATACCATGAATACACTTCTCGAAGTCGCAGAGATGCTGCGCAACGCATCGACCATTGCGATCACGGCACATGTACGGCCGGATGGCGACGCCATCGGCGCCAGCCTCGGACTCTCTCGCCTGCTGCGCGCAGCAGGAAAGAAGACGACGATATTCGATCTCAGCCCCATCCCGGATCGGTATCGCTTCCTTCTGAAAGCAGGCGAATGTTGCGAGGCAGAGGCGTTTGAATTCTCGACAGCCGATTGCATCGTCGTTCTTGATTCCGGAGCCATGGACCGCTCGTCGCCTGCCGTGGCTCAGAGGGAAGAGACCATCCCAGTCATTAACATAGACCACCACCTTTCAAACACGCTATTCGGTCGAGTCAATGTTGTCGATACAACAGCGAGCTCGGCTGGAGAGATGGTATGCGATCTGGCACGGGCCGCCGAACTTTCGATTCCCGCTGACGCAGCCGAGGCCCTGTGGGTGGCTATTGTCACCGATACGGGACGATTCTCCTACTCCAACACCACGCCAAAGACGATGAAAGCGGCTGCAGCCCTTCTGCAAACCGGAATCCAGACTGCGGAAATTAATCACGCCATCTACAATGCCATGCCGCTACGCCAGCTCCGGCTGCAGGGCCGCGCGCTTGAACGCCTGGAGACTCACGAGAACGCCCGCGTCGCATTGGTTACGCTTTCTCGCGACGACTACACCGAACTGGGGTGCACGTCTGCGGATGCGGAGGAGATTATCAATATCCCACGCAGCCTCGAAGGCGTGGACGTTGCTCTCTTTCTTCATGAACTCCAAGGCGCTCCCGAAACGAAAGTGGGCCTTCGAACGAGCGAGGGTTATGATGCTGCTGAGTTCTGCCGGTCGCTAGGCGGAGGCGGCCACGCACGGGCAGCAGGATGCTCTGTGGACGCCCCCCTCGATGAGGCCCTCAAGACCATTCTTGAGCACGTTCATCAGAAGTGGTTCTCGGTATGAACTTCGCACGGGCCTGGTTCGCCATCTGGTGGGGACTGCACGCGCTGAGCTTTGCGCTTGTCTGCCTGCACTGCCTTCAAAGACGGCGCGAAGCCACCTCGGCAATTCTGTGGATTTTTGTGTCATGGTCCTTTCCGATCATCGGCCCCGTTCTCTATCTCACGGTCGGCATTGACCGACTCCCACACAAGGGGTTCCACAAGCGCAAGCAGGACGCCAGACTGCTGGAGGCACGCAAGGCTCGTGAAGAGGCACTGCCCCTGGCCTACTGGAGAGCGGTTCACGCCGAAGACGTTCACGGTATCCCCGAAACCGGATTGGACGAAGAACTCTCAGATGTCATGGATGCCGTTGCCCCAGAGTACCCATTTCTGAGCGGCAACGCTGTCCTTTCCCATGTCACCGGTGATGAACTCTTCCCAAGAATGCTGCAGGCGATTGACCAGGCATCACATCACATTCACCTCCAGAGCTTCATCATTCAGAACGATGCAACAGGGCGCATGTTCATGGAGCACCTGGCAGCCCGCGCCAAGTCGGGAATCAAGGTACGACTGCTCTATGATAGATTCGGATCCACCCGCGCCATCTTCAGCCGGCTATTCAGCCGATATCGGCATATTCCGAATCTAGAAATCGTTGGATGGACGCAAGTAAGCCCCTTGAAACGGCGTTTTCAGCTAAACCTGCGCAACCACAGGAAGGCACTGATTGTTGACGGAAGACGGGCCTTCGTCGGAGGCATCAACCTGCACCAAGGGAATACCACTCGCGCGAACAGGGCACCGATCCGCGACTATCACTTCGAGTTTGCAGGCCCAATTGTGCAGGAGGTCCAGTATGCCTTCATGAAGGACTGGCACTTCATGACCAATGAGAGTCCAGACATCCTTCTGCAGGATGTTTTCTTTCCCTCCATAGCGGCAGAGGGAAACTCACTTGCCCGTGTCCTGTGCAGCGGGCCGACATCTGAGCTGAAGACCATTGCCGACGTACTGTTCATGGCAATCGTCAGAGCGCAGAAACAGATTCTCATTGTGACACCCTACTTCGCCCCGCCCTATGATATTCTGCGAGCACTTCGATCTGCAGCCATCCGCGGCGTCGACGTGCGCATCATCCTCCCGCAGAAGAATAACCACATCTACGCAGGCTGGGCGAGCCGTGCACTCTACGAGGAGCTCCTCCTATCAGGGGTGCGCCTCTTCGAGCGTCCAGAGCCCTTCTTGCATGCCAAGGCCATGATCATAGATGATCGTGTTTCGATCGTCGGCACGGCGAACTGGGATGTTCGTAGCCTACGCCTCAACTATGAGACGAATGTTGCGATTCATGATGAGGTCTTTGCGAACGCACTGAAGCGTATCGTGCTTGACGATGAGGCTCAGAGCAGCGAGATCGAATTGGCCGCCTGGCGACAGCGACCGCAATGGCACCGCCTGGCGGAAAATGCATGTTCGCTTATGACGCCGATCTTGTGAGCAAATCAGAAATGGGGAAGCAAGCGGTCGAAGCGGGGCTCCCGCGACAGCTCATTTCCTCTTTTCAGGTTTCTGTATTCTGCTTCACCACATACAGCTTGTCATTGCGTCGAACGGGCTCGGACACCTTGATGGCCACCGCCATCCCCTTGCAGACCTCGCAAACATCCGAGTGCTCCACCTGCATGGACTCGATGCACTGCTCGAGAACGCCAGTGGTTGGCCCTTGAAACATGACATCGTCACCGCGCTCGATGGTATGATCCTGAACGAGCACTTCTGCGACACCAGGACGCGCATAGTAGTTAGTCACAATGCCCACGTAGGCCTTGCGCGCCGTGGCCTGACTGTTACCCGAGGCCGTCCAGGCATCCATCGGTTCCCCCATGAAGAACCCCGAGGAATAGCCGCGATGATAGACGCGGTTAATGCGGGCAAGATGATCCTGCTTCAATGCAGAGAATCCCTCGGAGAATCCACTTTCCTCTCGGCTGCCTGTGTAGGCATCCACGACTTCCCGGTATGCCCGCGTCACCGCACTAACATACTCGGGGCTTCGATTTCGCCCCTCAATCTTGAAACTCACGATACCGGCCTCAATCAGGCGTTCGACAAAGGGCAGCGTGCAGAGATCCTTGGGACTCATGACGTGGTGAGTTCCCAAGTCAAAGGACTCCCCTTCTTCCGTATTCGTCACGCGATACTCTCGCCGGCAGGGCTGCAAGCACTCGCCCCGATTGGCTGACTTCCCGTACTGCAACTGCGACATGAAACAGCGGCCGCTCACAGAAACACACATGGCTCCGTGCGCGAAGGCCTCAAGCTCAATGCCGCCTGCATCCGCGCCAAGCGTCCTTTTGAGTTGCTCACGAATCTGCCTGATATCATCAAGCGTGCATTCTCGAGCCAATACAAAACGGCGAATACCGAATGTGCGCGCAAGCACTGCGAGACTTCTGGAGTTTGAAACTGATAGTTGAGTCGAAACGTGCACATCAATGTCGCGTGCCCGCGCTCCCTCAATCACCGCAAAATCCGAGGCAATGATCGCGTCTACTCCCGCGTCGCTCGCCCGATCCAACGAATCATCAAGCAGCGCGAGCTCCTGCTCGTAGACGATGGTATTCAGCGTCAGGTAGCAGCGGACACCGGACTCGCGACAACGCGCAACAATAGAAGGCAGCTCATCGGAAGAGAAGTTGCGCGCAGAAGCGCGCATGTTCAATGCGCCGATACCGAAGTAGACGGCATCGCAACCGGCACGGATGGCCGCTTCAAGCGCGGTCCACTCCCCTGCGGGCGCCAGAATCTCAAGCGGAGAGTCCTCAGTCATCCAGTCCCCAATCAGAAAAAAGAAAGCCCCACGGGGAGATCCCGTGGGGCCTTAGATACACTGTTAAGAAGCAGGCTTACTTCGAGTAGAACTCGACGATGAGCTGCTCGTCGGCAACCGTCGGGATGTCCTCGCGCTCGGGCATGCGGACCATCAACCCTTCGGCAGCTTTCTCGTCAGCGGCCAGCCAGCTCGGCACCTCACGGTGATTCGCCTCAAGGATATCCTTGATCATGGTCTCACTAGACTTCTTTGCCTTGGGCGTAATCTTGTCATCAACGTTGACCAGCATCGACGGTGTCGACGCCTTATGGCCATTTAATAGTACGTGCCCATGCTTCACCATTTGGCGAGCCTGCGAGCGTGTTGAAGCCATCCCAAGACGATAGACGACATTATCAAGGCGACGCTCCAACAGAATCAACATGTTGTGACCGGTAATGCCCTTCTGGTTCTTCGCCTTGGCGAAGAGCGTACGAAACTGGCGTTCTGTCATCCCGTAGCAAAAACGGAGCTTCTGCTTCTCGACCAATTGCAGTCCGTACTCCGAAAGGCGGCTGCGACGGCGAGTGTGCATTCCAGGAGGAGTCGGACGCTTTTCAAGCAGACGGTCAAACTTCTGATTCCCGTAAATATTCAACCCGAGACGACGGACAATCTTGCCCTTGGCTTTCTTGGCACTAGTTCTGGACATATCGAACACCCTCCTGATCATGCTTCAAGTATCATCATTTACGCATACATCTCTGAACGGTAGCGTGCGCGACCGAAGCCCATCACGTTCCACGCAATAACCGGAGAAACGGGGTAGCTCCCTTGGCTACCCACTGCAAACAGCTCCGGAGACTGCCAAATCACGCTGTGTCACGCAAGCCTTGTTTTTACATATCTTTTGCGACAAAAGAGTGTAATCACTTGACTTTGTCCGCATATAGCAGGAGTATGCTCCTAGCTTGACACACATGGGGACGGGAAGGGCTCGTCCAGAATCAACCGGGTGGGTAACCTCCATGGGGAGCAGTATGGTAGACGAAACGCCAGTGACGGAACGCAGAGTTCTCCTCGTAGATGACCACCCAATTGTCCGTCACGGTCTTGAACTCCTGATCAATCAAGAAGACGACCTCTCTGTGTGTGGCCAGACGGAATCCGCCGTTGAGACACTTGATCACATTGATGAGATGAATCCAGACATTGTCGTTGTCGACATCTCTTTAAGGGGTTCCAACGGTCTTGAGCTCACCAAAGTCCTCAAAGAATCCCGTTCTGAACTTCCGGTACTTGTGCTCTCCATGCACGACGAGAGCCTGTATGCTGAACGGGCGCTGCGTTCAGGAGCGCGCGGCTACGTCATGAAGCAGGAGTCAGCCGACACGCTGCTCAAGGCAATCCGAAAGGTACTCGCCGGGGGAGTCCACCTGAGCGAGAGACTCTCCTCAAATATGCTCCGCGAGTTCGTGGATGGAAACAAGACAGAGGGAGAGAAGTTCGGTATCGAGACACTGAGCGATCGCGAGCTGGAGGTCTTTGAACTGATCGGCCGCGGGCAGTCAACCCGCAAGATCGCAGATCGCCTTCGCCTGAGCGTTAAGACAATCGAAACCCACCGCGCCCATGTGAAGCAGAAGCTGAAGCTCGACAATGCAACGGAGCTCGTACACCGGGCCTTCCATTGGGTCGAAACCAACGACTCTGCCCGCTAACAGCCCCTCCGGATGAGGGTTTCCCCGACTCCCTCGTCAGTCATTTCCTTAATGAAAAAACAGGGATTCCCCGTCTTGTTTTCACATATGTTGTCATGTAGTATTTTACACATGACTGAATACGAGAATGATCCTACAGAGGGAATGGGAGCCGTGCTCTGGCTGATTGCCGGATTCGCAGTTGTTGTTATCACCATCTGCTATATGCTTGCGACTAGCCAGTAGGGCTCCTCCGGACAATCCCCCATCCCCTTCTACCATTCCCTGCCGCGATCTCGCTTGACCTTCGCTGACAGCATGGCACATTGAACCTGCAACGATGCGGTGTGTACACCCGACTCGCTGCAATTTCGAAATATCAGAACGGAGGCATGCCACGATGACACCCACTCCTCACTGGATTGACTTCGAGACCATGGAACGCTTCATGACCGATGTTTTCATCGGAATCGGAGTTCCCGAGGCAGATGCACGTGTCTGCGCGGACGTTCTCATCACCGCCGACAGGCGCGGGATCGACTCCCATGGAATAGGGCGCCTCAAGCCCATCTACTACGATCGCATCGTACATGACAAGATCCAGAAGCCAGTAACGGAACTCGAGATCGTTCGTGACCATATGGCAACGGCCGTTGTTGATGGACATCACGGAATGGGCATGGTTATCGCAACCACATGCATGGACATGGCAATCGAGAAGGCCAGGACGTATGGAATGGGCATGGTGGTTGCGCGCAACTCAACCCACTACGGGATCGCCGGCTACTATCCCATGATGGCATGCCGTGAGAACATGATCGGCCTCACGGGAACGAACGCACGGCCATCCATAGCCCCAACGCACGGCGTTGAGAATATGCTCGGAACCAATCCGCTCGTATTCGGGATGCCCACCGATGAGGACTTCATCTTCACCAACGACTATGCCACCTCGATCTCACAACGCGGCAAGATCGAACAGTATGCACGAGAGGGGAAATCACTGCCACCCGGGTGGGTTATTGACCACACGGGCAACACCCTCACTGACCCGGATGAGGTACTCAAGGCGCTGGTGGCGGGAAAGGCAGCACTATGCCCTGTCGGAGGGATGGGCGAGGAGAATGGCGGCTACAAGGGATACGGCTATGCCACGGTGGTCGAGATTCTCTCCGCCGCGTTGCAGCAGGGGGCTTTCATGAAGCAGCTCCTTGGATATGATGAGGATGGCAGCAAGATTCCCTACCGGCTCGGTCACTTCTTCCTCGCCATTGACATCGCCGCATTCGCTGATGTCGATGCGGTCAAAAAGACCACGGGGGACATTCTCCGCCAACTCCGGAATTCCCAAAAGACACCGGGGGCTGATCGCATCTACACCTGTGGAGAGAAGGAGTATTTGGCAGGAATTGAGCGCGAGGGCAAGGGCGTGCCAATCAACGCGGCGCTCCAAGAACAGATGATTGTCATGCGGCGAGAGCTTGGTCTTTCGAGTTATCGTTTTCCTTTCGACGACTGAGTCTCGACCGCAACAGCAGTAACCCTCGGACGGAGCCTCCATGATTCAGACTGAAGCAGCGCTAAAGGATGTGGTTCAGCGTGCCATCGCCGCCCCGAGAGTTGCCCTCGATACAGAGTTCTTCTGGGAACGCACGTTCTACCCCATACTCGGCGTCGTCCAGATCGGTTTTTCAGAGCGCGAGTGCTATCTGATCGATGCGATTGCGCTGCCGGAACTCCCCCATTTCGGGGAGCTTCTTGCTCATGCCGGAACAGAGAAGCTCCTGCATGATGCGCAACAGGACTTGGCCATCCTTTCTCGCATCACCGGAAAGACACCATGCAGTGTCTTCGATAGCCGCCGGGCTGCAGGGTTCGCCGGACTGCCCTCAACAACGTCGTTGGCGGCCCTATTGCGAGATGTCATGACCGTCGAAATTCCGAAGACCGAGACCCGAAGCAACTGGTTGCGTCGCCCGCTCACCAAGAATCAGATTGCCTATGCGCTCAATGATGTACGGTTTCTTCCGGGGTTGCACGACGCGTTGCTCTCTCGTGTAGACGAGCTCGGAAACCGGGGCTATCTCCGCCAGGAGATGCGGCAGCTGAACAGCCCTGACTTCTATCGTGAGTTCACGCCAGTCGAGGTGTTTGGTCGCATGAAGACGGGGAGACTGCGTGGCCAGCATCTTGTCGTACTACTCGAGCTCGTGCGATGGCGCGAGGCAACTGCGCGCACAAGGGACATCCCGCGAGCGCATGTCCTCCGCGACACCGACCTTCAGCGACTTGCGAGCCATGCCCCTCGCAGCATTGGGGAACTGAGCCAAATGCAGGACATTCCTCGCGGAACCGCCCGGCGCTACGGGACCGAAATCCTCGCCGCTTTAGAGGCGGGGCAGGAGGCAGCCGCGCTGCCCAAGGGACTGAAGCCTCGCTCCCGGCGGCTCCCCCCCTCCCTCCAGAACAAGGTGGACGAGCGCATCCGGGATATGAAGAAGGCGGCAACGGAAGCAGGAATAGACCCTGCCCTTGTGGCATCCAAAGCGGCGATGATTGAGCTCATCGCCGCAGAGCACGCAACCCCCAAGGGCGACCACGCCCTAATGCACGGATGGCGTAAGCACTTTGTCACTTGAAGCCGTGCTCCGACTCCCTTAGACGCATGTAGGCCACTCGCTAACTGCCGGGCTGCATCCGGGCAATCAGCATATTGACACGACGGGAAAATGCAGCCGGATCTTTAATGCGAGATCCCTCCGCAATGATAGCCTGATCCAGAAAGAGACGTCCAAACTCGGTGACATCCTCAGAAGCGGAGTCCTCATCATAGAGCGCGAGTAGAGCCTTCACGGCATCATGCTCGGGATTCAGTTCTAGAATCCGTGGCGTGGCAGGAGCTCCGTTAGGCCCGCCAAACTGCGCCATGAGTCGCTCCATCTGGGCATTCATTTCGCCCTCTTCAGCAACGAGACAAGCAGCGCTTTCCGTTAGCCGACGCGAGAGTCTCACCGACTTCACCTCTTCCAACGCCTCAGAGAGTTTTCCGAGCATTCCCTCATAGGCCGTCTGTGTCTCCTCGGAGATTGCTTCGTTCTCCTCTTCTTCCTCGAGCTCGCCCTTGTCGACCGCCTTCAAGGTCTTTCCTTTGTAGGTGCCAAGGGCATCGGCAAAGAAGGGATCGACGGGCTCATCCATCAGCAGCACATCCTGCCCACGCTCGCGAAACGCCTCCAGATAGGGAGAGTGCCGAAGCATGTCAGCATTATCTCCACTGAGGTAATAGATTGTGTCCTGCCCCTCACTCATCTGATCAACGTAGTCGCCCAGGGACAGAAACTTTGATGGCTCCGTGCGGGTGGACTGGAACAGCGCCAAATCGGCGACCTTCTCGCGGTTCGCCAGATCACGCGTCACCCCTTCTTTCAACGTCGAGCCGAAAGCGGCAAAGAACTTGCAGTACTTCTCGTAGTCCTTGGTTTTCAGCTCATCAAGGGCTCCCAAGATGCGCGTCACGAGATTGGTCTGGATCTTACGAAGTAGCGGGTTGTCCTGGAGCATCTCACGCGAGACATTCAAAGGCAGATCTGAGCTATCAACGACGCCCTTTACAAAGCGTAGGTACATTGGCAGAAGGTGCTCGCAAGCATCCGTGATGAACACGCGATTGACATACAGATGCAACTGCGGCTTGGGCTCCACCATGTAGTAGTCCATCGGGCGGTTTTCCGGGATATACAGAATCGCCTTGAACTCAAGGGTCCCCTCAGCACTGTAGTGAATGGTATGCAGTGGATCTGCATAGTCGTGCGTGAGATGCTTGTAGAACGAGGCGTACTCGTCGTCCGACACGTCACTCTTGGAACGGAGCCAGATCGCTTTCTGGCTATTCACGGTCTCTTCTTTTGTAGAGGTCTCGCCGTCCTTCTCTTCCTGCGTGACGAGCACAATAGGATGTTCGACGAAATCCGAGAAGCGCTTCACGAGCGAACTGATCTCCCACCCCTCAAGATAGGTCTTGGCATCCTCGCGCATATGCAGGATCACGTCTGTGCCTCGCCCGCCTCTTTCCGCGTCCTTTATGGTGAACGCGCCCTGCCCAGTAGACTCCCAACACACGGAGCCTTCAGAACCCGCAGCCCGAGACACGACAGTGACTTTGTCTGCCACCATGAAAGCAGAGTAAAAACCAACTCCAAACTGTCCGATCAAATCGGGAGAGAGCTTGCCCTCCTGCTGCTTCACATTCTCAATAAAGGCCTTGGTCCCAGAGCGGGCGATTGTCCCGAGCTCGCGGATCACCGTCTCTTCCGTCATGCCAATTCCGTTGTCAGATATCGTCAGTGTTCCCTTCTCGGAGTCCGGCACGATACGGATGCTGTACGCGACATCATCACCGGCCAGGCTTGCGTCCGTCAGTGATTCAAACCGAATCTTGTCAATGGCATCGCAGGCGTTGCTGATGAGTTCACGCAGGAAGATCTCTTTGTGGGAATAGAGCGAATGGACGATGATATCCATCAGCTGGTTCAATTCGGTCTTAAACTTGAGCTTGCGTGTAGCCATGTTCTTCCTTCTCCTGCGGGTTATAAATCTTGCTTGGCGTCGAGTGCCTCCGCGTCCACCTGAGTCGAACGCAAGGGAGATGACACCAAAAGTCTGATAATTGAGGCCGACGTTGTAGCAGGAGCCCTCTGTCAATTCAAGACAAGGATGACATGCTCACGAAGTGAGCTGGACTACTCTGCCGCCGTGTGGTCACCAGCAGCTGGTGGGGCCTCATCGGGGGTGAATGTTTTGAAAGCGGATTTGGGTTTCGAAGAGGGTTCAGGCACCGCCTCGGGGGGCTCATCCTTGGCTGCTTCATCCACCGCAGCATCTGCAGCCTCCTCATCCTTCCGTGCCAGGTTGCGGGTACGGAATTGAACCGCAAGCACGACAACACACAGAATCAGCCCGATAATGGCGGCAGCACGCCCCGTAGGGGTTATGGTTTGGGCAATCTCCGCGAGCGTCATGGCATCGTCCTCTTAGGCATCACCGAAAACAGCGCTTGAGAAACGGACCTTGTCGGCAGCATGTCCCTGCGAATCATCCCGGGAATTCGCAGAATCCCCACTGCCCGAAGCCGGGCTTTTCACTGCAGGACCGGGCGGCGGCAACTCAACGATTCCCTCGCCAGGGCGAATCTCAAAGGGAATCTCACGCCCCACCTTGTCATCCATCCCAAGGTACTTATTCACCGTCAGAAGGCGGTCCTCAGAGTCCTCCTCTAGTCCCAGCGTGAGCGAGATAGGCACTTGGTCTTCGACCAGCTTGTAGAGGCGAGCGGCCGCCAGCGAGGCGGCCCGCGGGATCGTCAGCATGGTGGTCACGCCCATTCTATCAAGAGAACGCGTGAACGAGAAAACGTGCTCAGCAAGCCGGTCCGCACCGCGAACCGCAACCCACGGAAGGCATGTATCCAGCACCAGGCGAGCCACAGCCTGCTCAGAAATCATATCGGCAAGTTGGAGGAAGCTGTCGGGAGGCAGCGTAATGGAAGCCTCACTGTGGCGACCGGGAACATCGTCACTGTACTCAAGCAGGATCAGGCTCCCCTCTTCAACGGCCTTTGAAAACCCCATTCCCATGGCATCCGCCTGCACCAGAATGTCCGCAGCCGGTCGAGCAGAGAGCATCAGACAGCGCTCTTGCAGTCGAACCCCACGCCGCAGAAAATGAAATGCGGCAATCGTCTTGCCAGCTTTCGAGGTCCCACTCACAAGCATGGGACGCCCTCTGAAAGTCCCCCCGTACTGCTGATCCAGAAAATCGACACCTATCGGCGTTTTGTCAGTCATAGTATGGCTCCGGAAGACGCGCGCTCAGGCGCCCTTTGCTTCAAGTAGACGCGTGATAACCGTGCTGAAAAACGTCATCTCGAAAGGCTTCGTGAGGAAGTCATCGATCCCCAGTGCCTTACACTCATCGAGACGCTCTTTGGTGGGGTAGCCTGAAACAACGACAAGAGGTGTATCCGGACGCAACTCTCGGATTTTCCGGACCAACGCCATACCATTTGGCTCACCCGGCATGTTGAGGTCTGTCATAATGACATCCGCCTCCTCGTCCTGCACGAGCTTAACGCCCGACGGACCATCCGCAGCAGTCAGCAGACTATGCCCCATTCGACTGACCACTACCTTGAAGTACTCCTGGACTCCTGTGTCATCTTCAATCAATAGCAATTTTGCCACGGTGTTTCCTTTCCATGAAAGCGCGGAGAATGCTCAGTTCCGAGGTTCTGAAAAATGGTCGCGTTTTCGCAGCTGAGTCGCAAGGAAAAAGATTCACAAATCGGCTGTACAGGCTGGAATAATTCCATTGAGTGCCTATACTGTTTTCTAGTGAAGATGAAATTCGATATCCACACACACTAGTGCGCCAGACTTGCGGAAGGCTCGAATCGGGGCCCTCTGCCTGAAGGAGCTCCCACATGAAGAGTCACACAGACGAGATAGACAAGACCCGTACGGTACGATCAGAGACAGGACAACCTCGCGACAAAGCCCAGTTGCCCCTCCCCATGGGGCTGTTCTATGCCCTGATCGCGATCTGCTTCTGCATCGCTTGGTTCGGCCCCGTGCAACACGCATTCGCAAAACGCATGTGGCCTCCAGCTAAAACCGGACCGCGTGATGCCTACGCCTTTATCTCCCTGGCCTACGTTGATGAGACAGATGCCCCATCCGCAGCGGCTCAGCTTGACGCGCACCTTGATGCCCTAAGTGCGAACGGATATTCACCCATAACCCTCAACGACGCTCACGGTCTGGTTCACCGCGGCGAGCCCGTGCCTCGCAAAGCAGTTCTACTAACGCTGGATTCACACCGGAAGGAAACCGTGGCCAAGGCGAGGCGCATCTTGCGCGACCATGGCTGGAGCGCGGTACTGTTTGTCGACACACGGCCCATTGAAGACAAAGCAAAGGGCGCTGTCGGATGGCCGTACCTAAGAACACTAGCCAACGCGGACAACTGGGAAATCAGTCTCAGCGGACATGCAGGTGCCCAGACTGTCGACACCTCTCCCGACCTTAGAACAGGACACTATCTCACATCGCTGCGCTGGATTAGCGACGCCAGGCGACAAGAAAGACCGGCGGAACTCCAGGCCCGTGTCGTGAAGGACCACATGCTCTCCCGGTCGCTAGCCAAAGAGCACCTTGAGCAGCTGCCATTCGCCTACGCCTACCCGTTCGGCGACTTTGGACAGCACGTTCATCCCGATGACTACGCAGGACACATCAACCAGACTGCAGCTGCATCTTACTATGATCTGTCGTTCACCCGTGGCGACATTGGGGTGAACACCATGTTTAGTGATCCCACCCGCCTCAATCGCATGTCCGTCCAACAGAGCTGGACAGCCGCCGATCTCCTTGCCGCCGTCAGCACGGCTGCAAAGGGAGTGAAAACTGTTGAAGACATGGATCTTACCCGTCGCCACACAGGGTGGATTGCAGACTGGGGCAATCTCTCACAGGATGAGCTTGGCATCCGAATCAGCTCAACATCAGAGACCCAAGGCGGCCGTGCTTGGCTGGCGGGCAGTGATCTGCGTAAAGACCTCAGCGCTACGCTGAACCTAGTCATAGAGGAAGGCGATGCCGCCATCTACATTCGGGCGGCCGAGGATGACTCTTCCCACATTCTCCTCCAACTCACCCCCGAAGGGGAAGCCACGCTTCGCCAGAAGGAGTCCTGGGAGGCGCCAACGCTCACGCTGGCGG